>JABHAA010000110.1 GCA_018674495.1 Rhodospirillaceae bacterium
CACCGTCTATACCGCCGGCATCGACAAGCGCATCGCCGCCGCCATATCCATCGGAGGCTGGGGCGACGGCGAACGCAAATTCCGCAACCAGCATCCAGGCCCGGAGAAATGGAAGAAATTCACCGACATGCTGGAAGCGGGCAAAAAACACCGCCAGGAAACTGGCGAGGAATTGATGGTGCCGCGCTGGGATATTGTTCCGATTCCGGAGCATTTGCGCAAAAACGTGAACCCGGACGCCCATATGGAATTCCCGGCGGAAACCGCGCAAAGCATGATGGATTTCAAGGCCGACGAGGTGGTCGGCAATATCGCGCCGCGCCCGCTTCTGCTGCTGCATTCGGCCAACGATTCGGTGACGCCGACCGAACAATCGGTGGAAATGTTCAAGCGCGCCGGCAAGCCAACCGAATTGCACCTGCTGGCCGATATCGACCATTTTCCGTTTACCGACGAAGGCAGCCAGTTTGTGGCAATCCTAAAGGGCTGGCTGGACAATAATTTTCCGGCAACGATTACATAATATTATGAGCCAAAACCGGGTCCTCTATTCCAAGGGCGCGCTGCTGAGGCTCGCCCAGGACATCTTTGCCGCCGCCGGTGTCAAAGCGGGCGATGCAGAGCTGTGGGCCGACGTGTTGATCTGGGCCAATTTGCGCGGCGTCGATTCCCACGGCGTCCTTAGAATCCCGGAATATATTGCCCATATGGACGACGGCAAACTCAACGTCGGCGCGGAGTTGAAGATCGCGCGCCAGGCCGGCGCGGCGGTCACCATCGATGCCGATCAAGCGCCCGGCCCCATCGCCATCGCCGCCGCCATGGACGAAGCAATCGGGCGCGCCCGCGATGTGCAGGTCGGCTGGTGCGTGGTGCGCAACATGACCCACGCCGGCGCCATCGGCTATTTCGCGTTGCAAGCGGCGCGGCAAGGCTTTGCCGGTCTGGTGATGACATCGTCGCGCCCTCTGATGGCCTATCCCGGCGCCCGTACACCGGCGGCATCCACCAATCCCATTGCCATAGCCGTGCCTGGCGGCGAGCATCCGCCCTTGTTCGTAGACATGTCCACTTCAGCATCGGGCATGGGCAAGATTTCCCAGGCCAAGGACGCTGGCACTTCTATCCCCGAAGGCTGGGCCGTCGATGACAAGGGCCAGACCACCACCGATCCTCACAGCGCCGCCATGCTGTCGCCGGCCGCCGGACCCAAAGGCGCAGGATTGTCCTTGATGATCGAATGCCTGACCAGCCTGTTCGCTGGTTTTCCGCTGATCGAATATGCGTTGGAGACCGGCGCGCCGCGCTTCGGGCGGCCCATGAATGGCCTCGCAATCGCCGTCGATGTTTCCGCGTTCGGCGATCTGGCGACGTTCCGTGGCCTCGCCGACGGCCTTGCCCGGCAACTCGGCAACCTGCCGACGGTGGATGGCGTCGATCAGGTCTATGCCCCCGGCGAGCGCGGCGACGCGGTCCTGGCCAAACGCGAAATCGATGGTATCCCGGTGGCCGCCGGAACCATCAAGCGGCTCGAAGGCATCGCCGAACGTTTCGGCATCACGATGCCGCTAGCGGACGGATGAAAGGAAGCGGATTGTGACCAAGGTTCTGCTCGTCGACAGCGAGTTTGAAAAATATCGAAGCTATCTGGAGCCCAATTTCCCGGATGTGGATTTCACCTTTGCCGAAAACGGCGATGGCGTAGAGCCATTGCTGGACGGCGCCGAAGTTCTGATTTCCTTCGCCCGCTGGCTGACCGCCGATATGACCGCCGACATGGGGAGCCTCAAATGGTTGCAATGCATGATCGCCGGCACCGAACATCTCAAACCATCCCTGGCGGCGCGCCCGGATGTCTTGCTGACCAACGGGCGCGGCATTCACGGGCCGCAAATGGCCGAGATGACGTTGTTCCATATGCTCGCGCTTTATCGGCAGGTCCGGCGCCTGGCCAAAAACCAGGCGGGCCATGTGTATGAGCGGTTCCTACCCAAGGTACTGGATACCAGGAAAGTGGCGATCCTCGGCCTCGGCGCCATCGCCGAACATATGTCGCGGGTGTTTTCGTCCCTCGGCATGACCGTCTATGGCATATCCAGAACGGAGCGCGCCGTCGAAGGCATCGACAAAATTTTCTCCCGGGACAATATGGCCGAGGCGGTCGCCGATGTGGATTTCCTGGTGGTGCTGCTGCCCTTTAGCCCCGAGACCGAAAAGATCGTCGGCGCCGAAACCTTTGCCGCCATGAAGCCAAGCGCCTGCCTGATCAATGTGGCGCGCGGCGGCGTTGTCGATGAGGCGGCGCTGATCGAGGCTTTGAACAGCGGCGCCATCGCCGGCGCCGGGCTGGACGTATACGAAAAGGACCCGCTGCCGACGGAAAGCCCTCTTTGGGATATGGAAAACGTCTTCATGACGCCGTTCATCGGCGGGCGCAGTGATTTGTATGCAGAGCGCATCCTGACCGTGATCGAGCCCAATTTGAGGGCTTATTTGGATGGCAATCTGGACAAAATGATCAATATTGTCGATTAAGATTTAAAGGAGCGAGAAATGGCCGAAATGTCGATACGCTTGAACAAGCCGATATCAACACCTGAGTTGGAGCGCCGTTGGGCGGCCATCCGCGCCGCCATGGCAGCGGAAGGCATCGATGTGTTGTTGATGCAGAACAACAACGATCATATGGGCGGCTATACCAAATATGTGACCGATGTGCCGGCCACCAATGGCTACCCGTTCACCGTCGTGTTTCCCATCGATGACGCCATGACCGTGGTCCATCAGGGCCCGTTCGGCGGCGACCGCGAGGTGCCGCCCGAGGGCGATGGAAACTTGCGCGGCGTGAAGCGGCAATTTACGACGCCGTCATATGAATCGGCACCCTACACCCGCGAATACGACGCCGCTCTGGCCGCCCAGGCGTTGGAGCCATTCGCGGCCTCCACCATCGGTTTGGTCGGCACCTATCAGATGTCCTACGCCACCGTCGATTACATCAAGCGCCAGTTTCCCAACGCCACCTATGTGGAAGCGTCCGACATGATGGACAAGATCAAGGTGATCAAGAGCGCCGAGGAAATCGAATTTATCGAAGGCACCGCCGCCCAACAGGACGCCGCCATGCAGGCGGTGATCGATGGCATCAAACCGGGCATGAAGGATTCCGACGCCGCCGCCCTCGCCCTGCATAAAGGCCACAACCTCGGCAGCGAACAGGGCATCTATCTGTGTCAGTCCTGGCAGATCGGCAGCCCCGCCGCCATCGCCCCCCGGCACAATCAGGACCGGGTAATCCAAGAAGGCGACAGCTTCAACATGCTGGTGGAAAACAACGGCGCCGGCGGCTTTTTTACCGAGATCGGCCGCACCATCATCCTCGGCAAGGCAACCCAGGAACAACACGACGAGCTGGCCTTCACCTTGGAAGCCCAGCGTTTCACTCTTAATCTTCTGAAGCCGGGAACACCCGCCGCCGATATCTGGAACGAATATAACAAGTTCATGACCGCAAACGGGCGCTCGGAAGAAACCCGGCTCTATTGCCACGGGCAAGGCTACGATCTGGTGGAACGGCCCTTGATCCGCAAGGACGAGCCCATGGCAATCCAAAAGAACATGAACATCGTCTGCCATCCGGGTTATGTGCGGAACGGCGTCTATTCCTGGATCTGCGACAACTACATCATCGGCGACAATGGCCCCGGCGAAAGCATCCACAAACTGCCGCAGCAATTGTTCGAGGTGGGTTGAGGCGCACAATTGGCTAACCCACCAGGCCCGTGATCTCACCTATAAAAACTGGCGCCCATCTGCCCGCCGGCAACCCTAGCGCTTTTTCGCAACGATCATGGCCCGTCACCCAGGTTGCCGCGATCCATTTCTAATGGTATTCCGCGACGGAATTTTTGAATAAACGCGGACTAGGAAATGTTTGCAGGTGCATTGGGCGGGATTGGCAGGGCGCTCAGCTCGCGAAATTTCGTCTATTATTGCATCGGTATGAGCCTCGGGCTAACCGGCTCGTTCGTCTTTTTTGCGGCCCTCGGCTGGGTCACCTGGGAGCTGACCCATTCCGCCGCCTGGGTCGGCACCATTGTCCTCGCGGAAACCATACCGAACGTGTTCATCGGCCCGTTCGCCGGCGTGATAATCGACCGGACGAGTGCAAAGTGGGCCATGTTTTGGGCCCAGCTTATCGCCACGTTGGTGATGGCGGTATTGGCGGTGATTACATTCAACAATTGGCTGACGGTCGAAATTCTGCTGGGTTTCGCCTTCATAATCGGGGTGCTGAACGGGGTCGTTTTTCCGGCCCATTTTGCGATCATGCCGAGGCTCGTCCCGAGGGCTGATTTGTCCGCCGCAATCGCGTTTCAATCTTCCGTATCCCAGGCCGCGCGTTTTCTTGGCCCGGCGCTCGCGGGAATATTGATCCTTTGGGCCGGTGGCGGCATGGCCTTTGCGTTCAAGGCATTGAGCTATAGCGGCTTCCTGGTTGCGTTGCTGATGATCGACATCGACGAAAGCGGTGACACCAAACCCGCATCGTCCGGAATTATCGACGATATCATTGCCGGGCTTCGCTACGCATGGTCGGCGGCGCCGATCCGTCTGCTTCTGATAAGCGCAGTGGCGCTGGGAATTCTGTTGCGCCCCATTATCGAGCTGATGCCGGCCTATGTGGGAAGCGTCCTATTGTCGGACGCCGGCACCCTTGCCTGGCTGCTCTCGGCCACCGGCGTGGGCGCCATGATTGCCTCGCTCTGGCTAGCCCGGAGGGGAAAGACGCAAGGGTTGGCACGCATCATGTTGCTAAATTTTGTGATCACAGGTGTCATCTTGATCATTTTCCTCAAGACCAGTGGCCTGGCAATTGGCATCGCTGTTCTCGGCGTTTACGGATTTTGTTCCGCCGCCGTGATGATCAGTAATCAGACAATGATCCAAAGCGCGGTTGAAGATCACATGCGGGCGCGGGTGATGAGCCTATATGCGCTGACCGTTCGGGCTATCCCCGCGCTCGGCGCTTTCGTCGTCGGTCTGTTGGCCGATATTGCCGGGCTTGTCCCATCCTTAGCTGGCGGCGCGATACTTGGGCTGCTATTTTGGATTTGGGCACGGCGGACAGCCATTGGCAAAACGGACAATCCAGATACAAGCATCTTCAATTAGACCCTAAGGAGAACACCATGACAGCATATATGCTGGTTGACCTGGACGTGCATGATCTCGATGGATTTAAGGAATATCAATCGGGGGTGCCGGCACTAATTGCCAAACATGGCGGCGAATACATTGTGCGCGGCGGAGAGTTCGACGTGATCGAGGGCGATTGGCAGCCGCACCGATTGGTGTTCTTTCGTTTTCCAGACCGCCAAGCGATCCATGATTTTTGCGACGATCCCGAATACGCGGAATTGAAAGCGCTGCGCCACCGGACCGCCAGCACGATCTTAGTGGCCGTGGACGGCACGGATTAGGCGGTTAATTTATTTAAGGTGGTTATCGCGCGGCACATATGCCTGATTTTCCCAATCTGAGCGTTGCGGACCCGGGGTGACATTGTCATGGCAACCCCTTCGCCGGTATGGCATCGTTGGCGCACCAATTTGAGGGAGATGGATCTATGACGACCAATCGGGACTTTGCCGAAATTCATACATTGAGCGAGATTATCAAAATCGGTTATGACGCTCTGGAAGAAAATGCTCTGACATTTCTGATCGGCGGCGCGGAAAGCGAAATGACGCTGCTGCGCAATCGCCAATCCCTGGATGCCCTGGCATTCCGCCCCCGTGTCCTCCGCGAAGTCCTCGACATCGACATGACGACGACGTTTTTAGGTGTCGACCAGCGGCTTCCCGTCTTCCTCGCCCCCATCGGCGGCCTTACACAGATGGACCCGGGCGGAACACTGGCGGCGGTGCAGGCCGGCGGTGAGTTTGGCATTATGGGATGTATCTCCTCAGTCGCGAAGCCCGATTTGGAAGAAGTGCGCGCCGGCTCCGACGCCTCGGCAATGTTTCAAATCTATGTCCGCGACGACGACGACTGGCTGCTTGAGCGCCTGGCACTGGCAGAGAAGCTGAATTATCAAGCCTTCTGTATCACCACTGATACCGCCTATAACGGCCGCCACGAACGGCGTCTCCTCAACGGGTCCGTAGTCCCGGGCCAGGGGCTGGGCGGCGGCCTTGAATTCCAGCGCACCTTGTCCTGGGATACCGTCGATCTGGTTCGCAAAAACACGAAAATGCCGATCATACTGAAAGGTATCGCCACGGCGGAAGATGCAATCATGGCCCGCGATCACGGCGTTGATGTTGTCTACATCTCCAACCATGGCGGCCGCCAGTTGGACCACGGCGCCGGCGCCATCGAAGTGCTGCCCGAGGTCGTCGCCGCAGTTGGCGCGGACATGGACGTCATCATCGACAGCGGCTTTATGCGCGGCACCGATATTGTCAAAGCGATCGCCCTTGGCGCCAAATCGGTTGGCATCGGCAAGCTCTATTGCTTTGGTCTGTCCGCCGGCGGGCCCGCCGCCGTGGTTCGCATGCTTGAGCTTTTAGAAGTCGAAATCAAATGGGCGATGGGCCTCCTAGGCGTAACATCCCTCGATCAGTTGGACCCGTCCTATCTTCGCGCTGCCGCCCCGGCGCGCCCCGCCGGGCTGACCAGCGCCCATCCGCATATCGACATTCCAAATCCAACATATTTGAACGACGGCTAGCGCAAATTCTCCGAAGTTTCCGAACATTTCGAGGCCCATTTGTGACCTTTTGGGCTTTTCGAGGTTGGCTTTTGTCCCCGGCGCTTGGTATTTTAAAGATGGAGAGGTGCCGGAGTGGTCGAACGGGGCGGTCTCGAAAACCGTTGTGCGCTTGCGTACCCAGGGTTCGAATCCCTGTCTCTCCGCCACTTTAATCCTCAAAATTTACGAACCTCGCATTGCAAGCCCTTCAAGGGGGTCGCGCCCATGCTGGCGTCCAATTCACCGGCGTCTTCTGTCAGCGTGTTGATGTTCGGTTCTCGCCAGCCGAAATCGGCGGAGATGACGCGGACGCCGATGCCATCGGTGAGCCTGGCTTTGAGCTTCGCCTCGCCCCGGGGCGAGGAAATCATCGCCCGTAGCCACCTTTAGATTGAGGTTCTTGGAACTGATCCCAACTTCGTCCAGGCTATCGGTTCTGAGAATTTCGGTCTCATCCGGCGACATGGCGCCCGTCCTCCGTTCCAGAAAAACACCGATCCTCGTTCGATTGCACCGGCACTTTGCGGCTGGTGCCGAATTTTTTTAAATCACTATAACTATTACAATCATTCCATTTTACTAGCCGCCGCTAATGGGTTAAGAAAATCACCAGATTGGATGCGCCCCGCCATCACCGCACCGGGGTTTGATTAATATATAGAGAGAAGGAAACGGCCATGAGTGACAAGAGCTTGGAAGACGTACTGGACTCCCGGGGCAATCCTGTGGAGATGCTGCGCAATTCGCAAATCGGCGCCTATATCTATCCGGTGGTGCCGCCCGAATATACCAACTGGCGCGATGAACAACGGGCTTGGCGCGAAACGGCGGTGCTCTTTGATCAAAGCCATCACATGGCGGAATATATGGTTGAAGGCCCGGACGCCAAGGCCATGCTTTCTTCGCTCGCCATCAACAGCTTCGAAAATTTCCCGGTCGATAAGGCCAAGCATTTCGTTCCCTGCAGCCATGACGGCGGCGTCATTGGCGATGTGATCGTTTTTCATCTGGAAGAGAACAAATATAACCTGGTCGGACGTGCGCCGACGGTGAACTGGTTGGAATTCCACGCCGAAACCGGCGATTGGGATATCGAGACCGCGCGCGATGACCGCTCGCCAGGCTTCACCGGCGGCAAACCCGTCGTCCGGCGCCATTACCGGTATCAAGTGCAAGGGCCGAACGCGACCCAGATCCTCGAAAAACTCAATGGCGGGCCGATCCCGGAAGTCAAATTCTTCAATGTCGGACGCATGACCGTTGCCGGGCGCGAAGTTCCCGCCCTTCGTCACGGCATGTCCGGCGTGCCGGGGCTGGAAATTTGGGGACCCTACGAGCAAGGCGAAGAAGTGCGCGCCGCGATTGTCGAGGCCGGCAAGGACTTCGGCATGCGCCAGGTGGGCGCCCGCGCCTATGCCACCAACACATTGGAATCGGGTTGGATCCCCTCGCCTCTCCCGGCCATCTATACCGGCGACGAAATGAAATCCTTCCGCGAATGGCTCCCAGCCGGGGGCTATGAGGCAACCGGCTCCATCGGCGGCAGTTATGTTTCGGACAATATTGAAGATTATTATCTGAACCCATACGAGCTTGGCTACGGCTTCTATGTGAAGTTCGACCACGACTTCATTGGCCGCGAAGCCTTGGAGAAAATCGCCGACACGCCGCAGCGCAAAAAAGTGACGTTCGAGTGGAACCCCGATGATGTCGCCAGGATCTCACGCTCGATGCTCGACCCCGACGGCGAGAACTTCAAAACCATCGATCTGCCGCTCTCGAACTATGCATCGTCTTCGTATGATACGGTGATGAAGGACGGCAACATGGTCGGCTTCTCCATGTTCTGCGGCTATTCCTACAACGAGCGCTGCATGCTGTCTCTGGGGGTTGTCGATGCGGATGTTCAAGTGGGCGATGATCTGACGCTGGTCTGGGGCGAAGCGGATGGCGGCACGGCCAAAACCACCGTTGAGCCGCACAAACAGACCGAGATCCATGTCAAAGTCGCGCCAACCCCCTATTCCCGCGACGCCCGCGAAAGCTACGCCGGCAAATGGCGCGCCGCCGCTAGTTAGGGCGGCTAGCCGGCGAGTTGGTGAGCGTCGTAGGCGCGGCAAAGATCCGCGTCGTCGTCATCATCGATGATCTGCTCCAAAAGCGGCAGAAACCCCATTTCCTCTTTCTGGATGTGGAAGGTCTCCCGCTCGGCCAGATCGAGGCCGAGTTCATAGAACGCTTGCCAGCTATCGGCGCTAAAACCATCGCTCCTGGCCGCCTTGACCGCTTGCATAAGTTCCGCCGCCATGGGCCGGATGATCTCGTGCTCGCCCAGCAGCATGTCGATCATGGGGGTTTCACCCATGGCCTCGATACGGGTGAACAAATTTTCTTCCTCGAACGCAAAATGGCTGGTGACTTCGTTTTGCATGGCCACCTGAAGATCACTGAGAAGCGAAGATAGGGCCGCTTCGGCCATGTCCGGCGTTGATTTTCGCCCGATCCTGGGCAACGCCGTCTCGATACGCTCCATCAAGCTAATCGTAATCATGTGGTCATCGTGCAGTTTGTTACAAATATTGAGCATATATTCCATCAGACTTGTTCCTTCAGGTTTGTGCTTGGGCGTTAAGACGCCGGTTGAGGCCGACGATTTCCACGGTGAACCATAAAAATGCGAGAGCGCCGATCGTGCCGAGCGCGCCGCCCGCCAGAACAAGCAGGCTTTGATCGACGGCGATGCCGGCTGCAACCAGGACCAGCCCGCTTACATGGCCAGCGGCGTGCAGACGCAAGGTAATTTTTTGGTGGCCCATGTCCGACAATCGGGGCGGCCGTTGGCCCTGATTATGGGCCTGCATGGAGGTCAGGAACGGCAGCACCCGCCCAAGGATGCCGCCGATAAAGCTCAGGAGCCAGCCGAAGGTCAGAACAAAGGCGAACAATGTCGGCATGTTCCAACGGTCCTCGCCGGCCCCGGCCAAGCCGCCGAGGATTATGGCGATCAGCAACAATGCCCAGGCGGCGCGCACCAGAATGAACGACAACCCCAAGCGTTTTTTCATACCCGCTTTCAGGGCGCCAAGCATCAACCCGATATGCAGGCCCGCGCCGATCAATCCGAACAAAGCGGCGCCGAGAGCGAGCGGCATTTCCATGCCATCGCTCAGCATGGCGGCCAGAGCCAGGGCGATACCGGCCAGCACCAGACCCAAAGCCAGGTTGGCGCGCCCCTCTGCCGGCGCCGGCGAAAGCGCGAACATGGGAACCAGAATATAGGAGAAGCCCATGGCGAAAAGGCCCATGAAGCCAAAGCCTCCGAGGATCGCGTGAGCGGCGGCCAATTGCCCGTGGTCTGCACCGTAGATGGGCAGAACCCCGTGGCCCAAATTCAGGATCAAAACGGCGGCGATTGCGCTCAACAGCGCCAATGCGACAAGCGCCCACCAGCCGTGCCGGACGGTAGCGCGAAGGCCCGGCGCGCGCCTAAGTATGTCGATCAGAACGGCGGACCAGACGCACAATCCAAGAATCACCACAATGCCGCCAAGGGCCATCAGCGGATGGCTTCCGAGCCCCATGCCGGCGACCAAAATTGCGGTGCCCGGAATATACAGCCAGCTTGCCAGGCACGCCGGAAACAGGCTGCGCATGGCAACGCCGGTGGCGACGCTCAAAAGCTGCAACGAGGCGCCCATAACGGTCATCGCCAAAACCCCAAGGGTCAGCGCATGCAATGCAGCCAGTGACGCGCCGGTTCCGCCGGTAAAGCCGGCCACCTCGCCGGGGTCCACCATGAGTAAGGCCCAGCTCACAACTTGAAACAAAGCGGCGCTAAGGAAGAAGCGCATCGGAATGTGATAGGGCAACAGCCGGCTTTGCGCCCCCATCAGGATATCGCCAGGGAAAGCGCGGCTGGGTGAGGCGGGCGGCTCGCTCAAACGTCTGCCGCTTTTTTCAAGTAAATAACAAACGCCGCTTCGCCGGTGCCAGGATTGTCGGCCCCCTGCACGGTCCAGACCCAACCCATCTCTTGTAAATCCGGATAGAGAAAGATCGGCTCCCGGTCCATATGGAGGGTAAGCGGCGCATCACTGGCGTTGATTTCCGCCATCACCGCCAACATCGGGGCCGGCGCCTCTAGCCCCGTCAGGTCCAGATGAACGCCGTCTGCATCGGTCCATCGTTTGCTCATTTTGGTCCCAGCCGGCGCAGCGCGGTTGCCGCAGCCTTGGCGCCGTCTTCGGCGGCGGCGGCGGCGCTGCGGGCCGCGTCCCGGCGGATATCGCCGGCCAGGATGATGCCCGGAACCTCGCTCTCAAAATGTATATCGACGCTGGCATAACCGTGATCGTCCAGGGACAGAAGTGCGTCCAGGCAATCGGTGGCGGGCGCAAAACCCACATGCACCAACACCCCATGGGCATCCAAGGTCTGGCGCGCGCCGCTCGCGGCGTCTTCGATGGTCACGCCGGTGACGCCATCATCGCCAACAATATCAATGGCGCGCCGGCCAAGGCGGATGTCCAGTATTTCATTGCCATCGGCGCGTTCTTGAAGTTCCTGGCGCGCGCTGAGCTGGGCTGCGGCTTCGATCACAAACACCTTGGCGGCAAACTTGGCGAGATAGAGCGCCTCGATGATGCCCGCATCGCCGCCGCCGCAGACAGCGACCGATTTATCCCGGTAGAGCCCGGCATCGCAGACCGCGCAGTGAATGACGCCTTTGCCTTCGAGGCACGCTTCGGCGGCCACGCCCAGCGGCTTAGGGATCAATCCGGCGGCCACAATGACGACGCCGGCGGTATAGGCGGCGCCATCGGCGAGGCTGACCGCTTTGGCAGCGGAATAACTTTCGATCTCGTCCACCCTGCCAATTTCGAGGCGGGCGCCGGCGGCTTCGGCCTGATCCGCCAGCTGGGAGCCTAGCGCCGGACCGGCAATGCGCGCGCCGGGGCCGGGGTAATCCTCTGCCCATTCCAGGTTCATGAGCTGTCCGCCGAAGGCTTCTTTTTCGAGCGCCAGAACGCTGCGCCCAGCCTCGGCGATCCGGCGCGCTGCCGTCAGCCCGGCGGGGCCGCCGCCGATCACGATTGCATCAAAATCCGCCAACAAGCACCATCAAATTTTGCCGTATTTCTTGACCAGGGCGTTCCAGTTCGCCGGCAGCTCGATTTTTCTTGTGACCCAATCCAAATCATTGATGGCGCCGCCGGTCAACAGACCCATGAACGCGCCCGGCCCGCCCGCCACCAGAATTTTAATCCAGTCCGGGTAGCGCAGGATGCGTTGGGAATCGTTGGCGTTCAGCGGTATCCACTGGCTATTCTGGCGCCCGGCCATGGCCCCCCAATAGGCCGGATGCTTGTAGGCCGGCGCCCGCGCATATTCGGAAATATAGGCCTTGATCTGGTCCTTTTCCCAACCCTCGTCCGCCAGCAGCTTGGCATTGGCCGGGTTCATGACCACACAAAAAAGGCCCGTCCGTCCCGGAATGACGTTGGATGTAATGGCGTTCAGCACCCCCTTGGCGTTGGTAGCATAGGGCCAGACCTGGGAATAGCTGTTGGGAAAGAACACCGAAATTGTGCTTGCCCCCGCATCAAACCCGGCTTCCGTATGCATCGGCTGCCACGGGCTGTCTTCTTCGTTCTCGGCCATGACGGCGGCGTATTTGCCGGGATTGCCGAGCACGCCCATATCCTCGATACCCTTTTGGGCGCCGCCGATATTGCGGATAACCAGCAACATCGCCCGCCCGATAGCCGAATTGGCCATATCGCCGGGACTGAGCATGCCCGAGCCGCTATTCAGGTTCAAATCATGGCGGATCGGCCCGTTTATGATCCAATGGGGCGCCCAGGATCCGGTGCTTACCGAATGGGTTCCGTAATCCGCCATCGGGTCCAGCATTGCCTCGACCGCCTTGATCAGAACCGGCATATATGTGGGCAAGGCGCCCGCCATGACCGCGTTGACGGCAATCTTCTCCACAGTCGCTTTGCCCCAGCGGGGCGTGATTTTGCCAATCAGATGATCCGGCGGCAAATCGGTGCCTTCCAGCATTTCGGCCACCGCCGCGTCGGTCGGCGGCAGGATCGGCAATCCATCGGTCCATTTGCGTTTATAGAAGAACCGATTGACCTCCTGGATGGTACCGCGAAAGGCGATCTTGTCCGGAGCATCGTCTTCTTCCGGCGTCGGTTTTGCTTCTTCTTCGCTTAAAGGGCGGATCAGCGCATCGATGATACCGTCCAGCGCCGCCGCGACGCCTTCCTCTATAATCTCAAGCTCGGTGCATTCGACGGGAATAGTTTCGCCGAGAATGCGCACCCCGGGCATACCGTTGATCGCTGCCGCCGATTTGGCGTCGCGCATAAAGCCCTCGTTGGAGAGGCCAACGGCAGGAACGTTATGGTCTTCGATCGCAATAGTATCTAACACGAGATACTTAGTGCAGGAGCCTCAATCGCCGACCGCGGCAACCGCGGCATCGATGCCCTGGGCCCATTCGGCGAAGCGTTCCTTGTCTTCGGTTTCGGCGATGTGGGCATTGTGATCGAACAGGAACCACGCGAATTTTAGGCTCGGCTCGCGCGCCTGCAATTGGCGTTCGACCGCTTCCATGATCGGCACTGCGGCCAGTTTGGAGCGGGTTGCGAACAGACCAATGGTCTTGCCGGCAATCGCGTCAATGCGCGCATTGAGACCGCGCAAACTCACCGGGTCCTGCTCTCCCCAGGGGTTCTGAACGTCGTAAAGTCCTGTCAGCTTGATGTCATCCATGATGGTGGCTTCCCTTTTTTTCAATTCCCGAGCATGTAAATTCGGACCATAAATTATATCCCATATTGCTTCGCTCCGGCTATCTCTACCGGTTTGAACCCGCCCGGACTTTGACAGGCGTCAAAAAGACCACCGATCCTGTCGCCTGTCGTCCACATTGCCATACCACCTGTAGTATGGCACGCCCTCATGGGACACACGGGTGCGACATATTTCGACGAAAACGACCATACCGGTTCATTACTATTCCTAACGGTTCCTTACGGAATGTACCGGTTTTTGAAGCATCGGGCGCGCACCGGCAACGGCCACGATCACAGGGCACGGCCCGGCGTGGGATCAACGTCACATATTCACAAATTTCAAGAGCACGAGCGCTCGCATGCGCTGATACTGATATAGTCTGCCGAGCGTTCGGCGCAAGTATTGGGACAAAATAATTTGGTCAGACTCTAACTCGTTTCGGGCGCGGGATATGAACCTTTCGTGACAGTAAAATTGTTAATCGCACCGCTTATACTTTAATTATTATACTGTCATGAATTATCGGCCCGCTATTTTTTTAAAGAAGTATGCGTGTTACCCCTTAAATTGCCCCTTCTTTCTTGCTGGGAAATGGCACCATGCGCCCCCGTCCCTCGCGTGGCTGGTGTGGCCTGGGTGGCGGTGAAGAGAGTTCTTCCTCGGCCTGTGCCGAATTGCGTCGTATGACTGCCTGACGTACCAAAGTGGCGCGGGTCTCATGCAAATCGAGAAGACCAGCCAACGTATCGAAGGCGCGGAGAATGACAAATACCATCACCGCCGCTGTAAAGCCACTCAGAGAGGCCCTGAGGTCAATGTTATGCGGAATACTTACGATGTAAGGCGATGCCGTCTGGATGGTGAAAGGAAGCGTCAACACCAGTTGACTGGAAAGCGCCTTACCTAGAATCAATAGGACAACGGCGAATACCACCACTGCGAACAATCCGGTCCATAAATGCAGCTGACGTCGAAGCGCCGCCGTCAAAGTATCGACCTCATCAAGTGTCAAATCATCAACGCGCAAAAAGTTAATTGTCAACACCATAAGCTGTAACAAAACCGCCGTCAGAATACCCGAAGCGATCAACAATTCGCGGCGCATAACGTCCCAACCGTCGAGAGGCAGCCACGCGAATGCAGCAACTCCGGCAACTACCGAAACAACTATTATCAAGATGGCTCGCTTCATTCTATCCGATCCAGTATTCTAATCTACGCTATTTGCGCGAAGCATGGTCAGGGCTGTATCTTGCCATTGTCGATGAAAACTTGATAGGCTTCTCGCATCGCCCGCAACACGTCCTCTGCATCAAGTAAGCTTCCCGCGCAGGCGACCTGCGCCGGATGTTGGAGGCGTATCCTGCCATCGGCGGAAAGTGCCCCGTCTTTTCCCTTGACGGCGATTTCAGCATCGTCGAGGTTGCGAAGCCCAACCTCAAATTCTCGCAGGCCCCGTTTCTCGACCCGGCGCTTTTTGCTGCGCAGCCCAAGATGGACTTTAACGCTCAGTTCAACATCCTCCGGCACCTGCCTTAATTTTTCCTCTACCCTTTCACGTGAACCCAACAAAGCGAGCAGAACTTTATCGACCGTGTTTCGATCATCGGCGGCTCCGGCACGGACTTCGTCCTCCTGAACAACTTCCCGCACTGCGGAATTCTCTACACCCTCTACCACCGGGGCGGACATCGCAGGGACACCTCCAATAATAATTTCCTCGATATCGTCTATATCACCACCAACGACAGCGCGGTCAAACTTATGGGCAAGTATCAATTGACTACCCGCCTCGGCCAGTGGGGCGACGACGCCACTCTTAATACCGAGCAACCAACAAAAATAACCTTCTAATGCATTGGCGCGGAGCGACTGGCTTTGGACCACGAAGACATGTTGCCCTTTTACCATCCAATATAACAGCGAGTGAATATACTCATACTCTTCATCCAGCGCCAGTTGCGTAACATCGACTTCCACAGCGTCATCCTCGCTGGCATCAAACGCTGCCTGCATGTGTCCGTGCGAAAAGTGGATCACGTCGCCAAAAACCAATGTGCCCGCATCGTGATAATGGTTAATGAAAAGGTTATCTGAGTTGCCTGCTGCCCGTTCCCAAACGCGCAGCTTGTAGCGTTCGGAAAGCGCAACTCCTTCTTCGCGCACAGCCAAGGAAGCGCGGATTGCATTTTCTAGCGAGGTTCCGTTGAATGCGCCATCGGCATCATCCAACCGCCGATAATGGATTGTTACACCCTTTCGGCCACTTCACCGACAAAATTATCGATCTATCCGGGGAGGGGCCGGACCTGCACATTCTATTCGGCGCCAACGAGGCGGGAAAATCCACGGCGCTGGCGGCCATTGAGGATCTGCTTTTCGGCATACCCACCACCTCGCCCTTCAATTTCAAGCACGATTATTCCGATATGCGGATTGGCGCGCTGCTCGGCGACGGTCAGGCCGCACTGGAAGTCCTTCGCCGCAAGGGCACCAAGGACACGCTTTCGGTTAAAGAAGGTAGGCCCTTCAGCGGTGGCGATAGCGTCCTTCGGCCGTACCTTACCGGCGCCGACCGGGACTTTTTTCGACGTATGTTCAGCCTCGATCACGTCCGCCTTGAGGCCGGCGGCCGGGAGATATTGGAAGCCGGGGGCGAGATTGGCCAGACCATATTTTCGGCGGCGGCCGGTATTGGCGGCTTGCGGGACCGGATCACCCAATTGGCCGGCGAAGCCGACGGGCTTTGGGGTCCAAAGCGGGCCAAGAATCGGGTCTATGCCCAGGCCGATGATAAGAGGAAAGCTGCGGATGAAATTCTGAAGGAACAAACGCTTACCGCCAGAAAATGGAAAGAGTTTCGGCGCGCCCACGAAAAGTCGGAGGCGGCTTATCAGAAAATTGAGCGCGAGCAGACAAAATTACTGGCGGAAGGTAAACGCCTTAGCCGGATCCGCCGGGTCTATCGTGATGTTGGCAAAACGCAAGATTTGAACGCGCAAATCGAGGCCCTGGAAAATGTGGTTATTCTGCCCGATGACAGCCGTGCGGTATTGGACGAAGCGGGGCGCCAGGAAACCGATGCATCGACACACATGGAATTTTTGGCCGGCAACCTGGAACTTGCCGAGGGCGATCTGGAGGCGCTGCGCTTCGACGAGGCGCTGGTGCTGCGTGCCGATGACGTGCGTCAGTTGCATGAGCGCCGGATTGAGCTTGGCGGAGAGAAGGCCGCGCTGCCGAGGCGCGAGGCGGAATTGGCGGCGGCGGAGAAAGAACTTGTTTCCTTGGCAGGTGAATTGGGCTGGCAGGCGGATAAAATCGATGTGCAGATTGGGCGCATCCCGGCACGCGCCAAAATCGTTGTGGTGCGCACGCTGCTTGCGGAGCGCGGCGAATTGGCCGCCGACGTTACCAATCGGGCTGCGGTGCTGGCCGACGCCGAGGCCGGGCTCAAGGATGCACAATCTCACTTGGATGATGCGGCGGAAGCTGCCGATATTTCCCACCTCTCGGCCATCATCAACATGGTTCAGGACGCTGGTGATGCCGGCGCCAGGCTCCATAGCTTCACGCAGCGGCTCGATGAGAGCAACGGGCTCGTGGCCCGCGCCCTGGCTGCGATGCATCCCAACCTTCCCGGCGAGAATGACGTTATGGCGATCCCGGTGCCGCCCAGCGCCGGCGTGCAGCGCCACCGGGATCAGGATCTGGATTGGCAGCGCCGGACAGCCGAGATGGCGCAGCGGATCAGCGGCGCCGAGGGAGATTTGCAGCTGAGCCGCAGTAATTTCGAGCGCACCATACGCGATGAAAGCGCCATTACCGCCGGAGAGATTGCCGATGTGCGGGCGGAGCGCGACACGCTCTGGCGTCTGGTCAAAATCAAGCATATCGAAGGCGGGGAAATCCCGGACAGCGAACGCACGGCCCACGCCGATGCGATCAAAGATCTGGCTGCAGCCTTCGAGCCAGCCATGGAAGCGGCCGACGGCTTGGCCGACCGCCGGTTTGAAAATGCCGCGGCGGCCGGGCGCCTTGCAGAAATATCGCGCAACATCGGCGAGCAGGAAGACCAGCTAATCCAATTGCAAAAAGAGGGAGAATTGCTGGTGGACGAGGGCGAGAAACTGGTATTGGAGTGGAAAAATATGTGGGAGGCATCGCCCTTTGAGCCTTTGGCCCCCGATGCAATGCTGGAATGGCTGAAACTGCGCCAATATCTCGGCGAGACTATTGAAAAGCGGGCCGCCGCAAAAGCTGATTGCAATGCCGTGCAAGCCGAAGTTGACGCGGGCCGCGAGGCCCTGCTGGCCGAGCTCGCTTCTCTTGAGATCGACCGGGCTCCGATGGAAAAAGATGATCTTCGGGTCATCCTCTCCCGAGCTCAGGAGGTCGAGCGCGCACATACCGATACAAAACAGGCCAGGAATACCAGCGAAACGGCCGCCGGAATAGCCAAAACCGAAGTTGAAACCCGCCTGCGCGCGCTTCGCCAG
Source organism: Rhodospirillaceae bacterium (assembly GCA_018674495.1). Lineage (GTDB taxonomy): Bacteria > Pseudomonadota > Alphaproteobacteria > Rhodospirillales > UBA2165. The sequence continues at coordinate 18,067 of JABHAA010000110.1, forward strand.
GCCGAGGCGGATTGGTCCGATTGGTCAGATCAATGGTCCAGCGCCCTTGATGAAACGGGTTTGGCTGCGGATTTGTCGCCGCAGGCGGTCGCCGCCGAGATTGATGTCATTGATCTGACGCGCGAACAGGCGGGCCAGATAAATGATTTGCGCGATAACCGTATCGACAAAATCAATCGGGATATCGATTATTTCGAAAACGAGGTCATCAAGCTTACCGGACAAGTCGCCGAAGATTTGCAAGGCATCCCTGCCGAAGATGCTATCTTGGAAATTGAAAATCGCCTGAAAAATGCTCTGCGCATCCAAGAGCAACGGCAAAACAAAGAAGAAGACATCAAGGGGTTGGAAGAAGAGGTGGCCGCCGCCTTGGAGAGCCGCCGCACCGCCCAAAGCTCCGTCGACCATCTTAAGGAAATGGCCGGCGTGGAGACACTGGCGGAACTCGGCGAGGCTGTTGGCTTTTCCGAAGAACGCCGCCGATATGAGGGCGAACTGGAGGCGGCGATTGATTTGCTGGAACAGACTGGCGATGGGTTAAGTATTAATGAGCTGGCCGACGAGTGCGCAGAAATTGACCCCGACCAGGCCTATGCCCGCGAAGCGATCATCGAAACAGAGTTGGCGGAATTGCGTAACCAATTGCCATTGGCCGCGAGCGCACGCTCGGAAGCAAAAAAGGAATTTGAGACAATCGGGGGCGACAGCGCCGCCGCCGAGGCCGAGGTTCAGCGCCAAGAAGCGCTGGCCGATCTGGATGAAGTGGCGAAAAAATACGTACGTGTGCGCACGTCGGCAACGTTGTTACATTGGGCCATCGACCGCTACCGTCGCGAATTGCTGAAGCCGCTGCTGAACCGGGCGGGAGCGCTTTTCGCGGTGATTACCGGCGGCTCTTTTACCGGACTAAGCGTTGAATATGATGATCAGGATCAGGCGCATCTGGCCGGACAGCGGCCCGGCGGACAACTCGTGCGGGTCACGGGAATGAGCACGGGAGCGGCGGACCAGCTTTATTTGGCCTTGCGTCTCGCATCGATCGATGACTATCTCGAGCGCGCGGAAGCCCTGCCGTTCATTGCAGATGACTTATTCATAAACTTTGACGATGACCGGGCCTCGTCGGGATTCGAGGTGTTGGGCCAATTGGCTGAGAATACGCAAGTGCTGTTTTTCACGCATCATCAGCACTTGGTGGATATCGCTCAAAAGACTCTTGGCGCCCGAATACACATTGTTACGTTGGCGGATGGCCCAACGGCTTCTGGACCATGATTAGAGTAAAGAGGCTAATGCCTTGTGATGGATCCAGGCCGGCCGCATAGGGAATGGCATTTCGAAACCAAAATCGAAAGGGCACCCCTAAAATGGCGGAAACCCTTCGTTTAGAAATCGCGTACTAAATCCGTTTAGTTCACAGCTTCAGAGAATATGGGCATTCAGAGAACGATATTTCCGATATCCGCTACTTGCCCAGTTCACGGCTTTAACCGCAAACGCCCGCTCACGCTTGGGAAATCAGGACATCATAGTTTAGGTGCAGACGTTTCCTATCAGAGGTAATGGCGGTGGACGCAGTCTGCAGCGAACCTGTCTCCGCCCGAATTCCCTGTTAAACAGGGAAAATACAGGGAAATTTTCATAAATTCGAACCTAATATGCCATACAAAGAGCTAGAAATGCAGTCACAGCACCAGTTATCGCGCAAATACCCTAATAATATAACAGGGATTTTTTATGGAAAAACAGGGAATTTAAATTCACGAACAGGGATTTGATTGAAAAATATAAGACAACCTAAAGCCGGTTAAACAACATCTACACCAGCACGAACACAAAAATATTCCCAGGCTCGATCCATGGCGAGAGGAGAGAATTGTGTCTCGCACAATAGTTCAATTTCGGTGGATGAAAGATAAGTAGGCTCACCCATTTTCATTGCTTCGGTTTGTACTTGAGCGTTGACTTGCAAATACACGGCTATCATAACGGCTTCTTTAAGAGATCGACCGGCAATTACGGCTCCGTGTCCACGCATTAAAAGACAGCTATTGGCTCCCATTGCCACCGTCATGTTGCGTGCCTGCTCCATCGTGCGTACCAACATATCAGTTTCACCAAAATGCTCCCTGATATCCCATATCGGTATTTCTTCGCCAATTACTGCACCTACGTGAATTGCTGGTTTCAAAGCTGTTGCAGTCAAACTAAAAGGAAGCACAGCGAGTGAGTGGTTATGAACAACGGCATTCATTTCAGGCCGCGCCTCATAAATCGCGCCATGTATCATTCTTTCTCCATAGGGCACGCGTTCACCTGGATCAAGAGCAGTGCCATCCAGAGAAAATTCCATTAAATCGGTAAACTCAACCAACTCGGGACTGCGAGATCGAGACATCGTGTATTGATTTGCAGTGTTGGAATGACGAATGCTCACATGCCCAAATGCATCGACAACATTCTCACGGGCCAGTATGCGATTTGCTGAAACCAATCTTTGTTTGTCTTGAATATAATCGATCATAAAATATTAGCCCCTACGCATCCAAGTTTTAATCTCGGATGAGATTCCAGTTTTCATGGATTTTTGTCCCGCTCGCCCGAATAACAACTGCGATTGGGCAGAACTTGTGGAGGTAGTCAACGACTTGATCCCATTGCTCATCAGTCGCATTTGTTTTGACATCAATGTTTAAAGTAATATTTGGAAAAGGTACGGCAACCGGTTCAACCAAAAACATACCGCGACGGTCAAGCTCGGCTTCCATTTCAATCTCCATTGAAGTTATTTCAACACCTAAATCTCGTGCACATTTATTGGTTATGACATTCGTGCAGCCGATTAGAGAGGCCATAAATACTTGAATTGGTGCCGCCGCCAAATTTGATCCTCCACGGGATTCTGGCTCATCAGTGGTCACTTCATGACCAGCGACAACAGTATCTGTCCGGGTGCCATTTGGACAAGTGGCAGAAAGTTTCATTTTCACATTTAGTGGTCCAGCAACTTCAGACATAGCAAAGAACTCCAATTTATGCTGATAAAAATTCAAATTGTACAGTTGAGAAGTGCGCCAATAAAATAACTACCTGGCGAGCCCATTTATTTCGACAATGAGCAGCAATGCCGCGATGACGGCAAGGTTGGTGAATATTCCAATCACCAAATGTATGCGGCGAAAGGGATTGTCTTTGATTTTCCACCAACGCAGAAATATAAAACTCGCCACGACCGTAAAGACAGTCAATATTAGTGCGCCCACTCCAGCATAGTAGTCGAACAAAATTAACAATCCTCCGAGCCATTGGGCGGCCAAGCCAATTGGGAGAGCAATCTCAGGCAAGGGCACACCAAAGCCCCGCATTTCTTCATGAACATCGGCGCGACGGCTAAAATTGATAGAGCCAATAACGATAAAACAGATGGCTACAAGGACATGAGCTATAGTTTGGATAAGACTGTGATCAGCATGCATGCGTTTAACTTTCTAGTAATTCACGAGCAGCAGTCACTATTTTTTCCGCTGTAATATCGAGACATTCTTCCAGCAAGGGGCTTGCTGGCACCGGCACGTTCGGGCGGGAAATTCTTTTGATTGGCGACTTCAGTGAGCTAAATGCATCCTCGCTGATGATAGCCGATATTTCAGCTGCAACACCGCAACTTTCATTTGTTTCATCAATTACAATCGCTCGACCAGTTTTGGTGACGGACTCAATAATGATATTTTTGTCTAGTGGGGATAAGGTTCGTAGATCAACAATTTCAGCCTCAATGCCATCACCAGATAAAATTTCTGCCGCTTCAAGCGCTGTAATCACAGACCGTGAACTAGCAATCAATGAGATGTCTTTACCCGGTCGTTTAATATCACCGATGCCAAGTTCTATGAAATAGTCCTCCTCCGGCACCTCGCCCTCTACACCGAGTAATCTAGAATGTGATATGATCGCTGTTGGGTTATTGCTTTTGACTGCCGCCTTAAAGAGACCTTTAACATCTTTAGGTGTCGATGGAACAACGATCTCAATACCGGGATTATTCCACAGCATCGCCTGCGGGCTGTGAGAATGTTGACCGCCGCCGCCGCCACGAAGCCCATGCAACATGGTAAACACCATTGGCACTTTAATCTGGCCCCCGGACATATGATGGGCGACGCCAGCTTCAGCCACCAATTGGCACCAAGCCAAAAGCGAAAAGCTGCCGACACCGAAGTCGATGATAGGACGGGCGCCGGCCATTGCGGCACCGATACCAAGAGAAGCCAAACCAGCCTCCGAACACGGTGGATCGAAAACCCGGTCGGGGAAATCATCTCGAACCTTCTCTATCAAGGGACGCTGTGGCCCCAATCCCAGCACATTAGTACCGACTAGACTGATCGTCTTGTCTTCCTCCATACTTTCCCGCATGCCATCTACGAGTGCTTGGGCGTAAGATATTTTTGTCATTTCTCTCTCCTACGCGGCGAAGACGCCATCAAGGGCGGACTGAGGATCGGGTAAAGCGCTGGCTTCGCCAAATGCCCGCGCCTCGGTGATCTGGGTTTGAATTTTACGATCGCGGTCGAATAACTCATCTTTGCTAAACAACCCTTCTGCTAGTTGGTTGCGGATAAAACGAATAAGCGGATCAAATTCAATAATCCATTCTTTATGCTCGCCGGTTAGAAGCGATTCATCCCACGCACTTGCAACCTGAGTTACACCCGTTGCCTGCTCCGGCCATAACGGGCGCGAACCGGGCCAGCGTTCAGAATAAGCTTCGACAAAGACAGGTCCGTTGCCCGATCGAATATTACTGACTGCCTCTGTAACAACGGTATGAACGGCAGCAACATCGGCACCATCGACCAGCTTAGAATTAATATTCAACGATTTCGGAATATCGCTGATCTGGCTGGCCGCAATTTCGGAAGACGGAAAACCGCCTTCCTGAGCACTAATCGCTCCGGAATTATTATTTTCGCACATGAATAACACTGGCAAGGACCATAGCGAGGCCAGGTTCATCGCTTCAAAGACCACCCCTTCTTCTAAGGAGCCGTCGCCAAAGAATACAACGCAGATATTACCTTCTCCCGCCTGCTTCAGCGCAAAGCCGGCGCCCGCTGCCAAACCAACGGCCCCGCCAACTAAACCAGAAGTCGACAGGAATCCAGCTTCTCTATCCGTTAGGTGCAAGGTGCCGCCGCGACCTTTATTGTAGCCATCGACGCGACCGAGAATTTCCGCAACCATACGACCAGGATTAGTGCCGCGGGCTAGCAAATGTCCATGATTACGCCAAGTTGTCAGCAAAAGGTCTGTTGGAATTAGTGATTCAACAACTGTTGCACCGGTCGCCTCTTCACCAATATAAAGGTGGTAATGACCAAAATCATGATCCTGATCGAGATCAATAAGCATTTCTTCAAATCGGCGAATCAGCAACATGCGATCAAGAATGGCTAAATTTTGTTCTATGTTAAGGCTATTAGTCATTTGTCCCCTCCTCCGCTACACGGAATCTCCAAACATTGTAGACACTTTGGCGACCACTTGATCGACACTCGGTACCATCAAGGATTCCAAAGATGGGCTATAAGGCACCGGAATATCTGGTGCTGCCAGGCGCATCACAGGTGCATCAAGATAGTCGAAAACCAACTCGCCGATGGTCGCGGCAATTTCGCCGGTGATACCAAATGATTTGTAGCCGCCGTCCAATACGATTGCTCTTCCAGTTTTACGCACAGAGGAGACAATTGTTTCGACATCGAGCGGTGCTAGTGTCCGTAAATCAACAACTTCTGTGCTAATATTCTTCTCTTCGAGAAGTATTTCAGCTGCTGCCAAAGCCGTATGCACCGCGCGGGAAATTGCAAAAATCGTAACCTCTACGCCTTTCCGTTTCACCGCGGCCGAAGCCAATGGAATAATTTTCTCACCAGTTGGTACATGTTCTTTCAAATTGTAGGTCATCCGATCTTCCATGAAGATAACCGGGTTATTGTCCCTGACAGCGGCCTTAAATAAACCTTTGGCATCGGCGGCAGAACTTGGCATTACCACTTTCAATCCCGGTATATGGGCGAGCCAAGAATGGAGGCTTTGGGAATGTTGTGGGCCGAGACTACCGCCGATACCAATGCCGGTGCGCAGCACCAGCGGCACATTGAAGCCACCGGCTGACATATAGTGAACTTTGGCTGCTTGGTTGACTAATTGGTCCATGACCAGAGTGAGGAAATCACCAAACATCACTTCGACAATGGGCCTGGAACCGGCCATCGCTGCGCCAACAGAAAGACCAAAAATCGCAGATTCTGAGATCGGTGTATCAATGACGCGATCCGCGCCAAAGGTTTCAAACAATCCTTCGGTTTGCTTAAAAACCCCACCGGCCGCACCAACATCCTCACCAATCAGGACGACATTTTCATCACATTTCATTTCCTCAAACATCGCCTCAAGGACGGCAGCTTTGAGAGTGATGTTCCTATCAGATTGTATATTCGCACTAGAATCAGGGGGCATAAACATGTCTCGCTAAATCATCCGCACCAGGTACAGGCATTTTTTTAGCCACTTTGGCCGCAGCAACAACTGTCGAATTGATTTCTTCGTCCATTTTTTTCAAATCATTCTTGGTAGCTAATTTCATTTTCACCATCAACTTTGCCATTTTTTGAATGGGATCACGGGCCTCCCAGAGTTGACGTTCTTTTTCATCCTTATATTCCTGCTTATCACCTACAGAGTGGCCTGAATATCGATAGGTATCGAAGATTAAAAAACTCGGACCTTTTCCCTTGCGTGCCCGCTCGACGGCCTTCGATACGGCGTCATAGACAACCAAAACATCCATGCCATCATATTTGTCTGCGGGGATATCAAAAGCAGCGCCGCGTTTGGTATAAGGTCGACCAGCGGTAACGTCGTCGATCTCGGTGAACTCACCATAGCCATTATTCTCGCAAACAAACACCACCGGCAGTGACCACAACGCAGCCATGTTTAAAGATTCAAACAAAATGCCCTGGTTGAGCACGCCGTCACCGAAAAAACTGATAGCTACTTGCCCGGTGCCTCGTAATTTTGCGGACAAAGCCGCTCCTGTCGCCAGCGGCACAGAGCCACCGACAATGCCATTTGTGCCAAGATTTCCTGTTTCCGGATCATGGATATGCATAGACCCGCCTCGGCCCAGACTATAGCCCGGGCGCCTACCAATAATTTCAGCAAACAGCCGGGTAATGTCACTTCCCTTGGCGATGCAGTGGCCGTGACCGCGGTGATGACTGGCAATGTAGTCATCTTTGTCCAAAGTCGCGCATGTACCGACACCAACGGCTTCCTGGCCCGAATAGAGATGCACTAACCCAGGCGCCAATCCGGCGCTAAACATCTTGCGCACCTCTTCCTCAAAGGCCCGAATGGTGACCATGTCTTTATACAGTTTGATCGATTGTGGCCTATTCAATTTAGCCGTCATGGCCACCCCTCATCTGTCGATAAATCTGCATTAGGCGGCTCTTAATTTCTCGGTTTTGCTTTCATCTATTGTCAACGTTTTTTGATCGATCTCGACCTTATAAATCTCACGGGCGGCTTTGATGGAAACCAATTCATTAATGACATCTTCCAGCACCATTTCAGGATCACGGTCAGCCGGAACGCCAACACCACCGCCACCGGAGGATTGCTTGATAATAATATCGCCTTCTTTGACATCCACCATACGGTGCGGTTTTACTCTAATGCGTTCATCACCGCGGTCGATATAGGTCCTACACACCGGCGAAGGATTACCGCCTTGCGCGCCAAAACCTTGGACCACGTCACCGTCCGAGCTGCCGGTTGCCATCTGGCCGTCACTGCCCTCATTGACAGCTTCCCAGTGAATGCCGGGGCCGCCGCGCCACTGGCCTTCGCCTGTGAAGTCTTCGACCATTTCATATTTTAGAATGCGCCACGGGAGACGGGCTTCCATTTCTTCCATATCACCCCGATTAATCGCGCCCATAGCGGTAAGCGAGGTAACCCCCTGGTAGCCATCATAACCCCAAACTGCACCTGCACTGCCATCGTAATCGAAGGAAGTCCGCACATAGCGCTCGCCGGTTCGAGGATCGACACCAAAGGTATAATCGCCGCGGTGTTTACCCCAAGCAGCTATGGAACGTTCAGGCCGGGCTTTGGAAAGCGCATCCAGCACGGCTTCCATAATCTGATTGCCCATATTGACCGGCGAGGCACCGACGGTTGCCGGGTACTCACAATTCACCACCGAGCCCAAAGGCGCCTTAATTTCAATCGCCCGCATCGTGCCCGCGTTATGATAGTCGGCCAGCGCTGGATCAAACGTCATAATAGCTGCACCACTGGCGCAGCCATAAGTCGCTGCATAAACACAGTTTACAAAGCCGGTGCGCTGGGCATCGCTGCCCTCAAAATCGATCGTCATTTGATCACCATCGATCGTGACTTTGACGCGGATCCAGACATGCTCATCTAGTGTTGTGCCATCATCGTCTGTGGCAGCTTCAGCGGTGTATTCACCGTCCGGAATTTTAGCGATTTCAGCGCGCACAGCTTTTTCAGTACGGTCGAACATTTCATCGACACAAGCCAACACGGTATCGCGGCCAAAGTTATCCAACAGATCAACAATGCGATCCTCGCATACTTTGGTAGAAGCGATCATGGCATAGTTGTCGATCTTAACGCCCTCTGAAAAACGGACATTGTTCCAAATAAGCTCTAATATCTCGGTTTGCTCGACACCAGCTTTGACGACACGGGTCGGCGGAATACAAATGCCTTCGGCGTGAATATCATGACCGTTCGGGAAATAGCCACCCGGAAAGGAACCACCGGTGTCCTGTTGATGGGCCCGGGTCATGGTGAAGAACAACAATTCACCTTCATAAAAGATCGGCCGGAAAAAAGCCCAGTCTGGTAGGTGGTTGGCATGACCGCCGTGATATGGATCATTCGATAAAAACACATCACCAGGTTCCATATCATCAGGGTATTTTTTGACCAAATCTCGGACGGGAAACTCGCCACCTAGAAATTGCACCGGCAGGCCAACTGGCACTGCAATGGTTGAGCCATCTGCCCCCCAGAGCCCGCAGGAGACATCATGCAGCTGGCTGATTAACATGTTCTGGCAGGTGCGGTCGATAATGTAGCGCATCTCCTTGGTCGCCGTTTGCATTGAATGCCAAACCGTGGAAATTGTGGTGGGATCAATTTTTACATCACGCATTTATTTTCTCCTGACGTCCTTGTGCTGGATTTTCAGCCGTCACTTTTTTGGCGACTTTCCGAGTTAGAACATAATTTTTATTAGCATTAACCAGACAGTTATAGTTTTCTGGAATAACAACGGTTGTTGTGGTTTCCTCAATAATTGCGGGTCCAGTAATTTCGTTATCGGCAGCAAGCTTGCTACCGTCATAGACTTGGACATCAACAAACCCATCTCCGAAATAGCACGGACGTACCGATTTTTTAGCCGCAGTGGCATCGGCCCCGCCGCTTGGAATTTCAGGTAATTTGAAAGGTGCATTTGGTGTCGTTGCCTTAACCCGAAGGGTTAGCAATTCAACGCCCTTCCATGGCATTGAGAAAGTGAATAGGTCAAAATGTTTTTCACTGAAGCCTTCCGTCGCCTTCGCCAAACTGTCGGCGGAGAATTCACCGCCTTCGACATCTACTTCAACTTCGTGGAACTGGCCGATATAGCGCATATCAATGGTGCGGCGGAATTTAACCAGGGATTTATCGACCCCAATTTTATCGAATGCAGCAAAAGCCTCATCTTCCATTTCTTGATACAACGCACCAATATCCTTGGGCTCGGCAGCGTCAACCCGGCGCACATGGGAGCGCGCATAATCTTCACCAATATCCATCGCATACATGCCAAACGCGCTATAGAGCGAGGCGACATGAGGAATAATGACGGAAGGAATGTTAAGTCGGTCAGCAATAAAGCCGGCATGAACGGGCCCACCACCACCACCTGCAATCATAGTAGCTTGGCGAACATCGTATCCACGCTTAGTTGAAACCTTGATAATTTCATCCGCCATCGACATGTTGGCGAGCGTAAATATCGAGTGTGCGGCTTCGATAACATCCATTTCTAAGGTCGTTGCAACCTTTTGGACGGCATTTTTGGAACGCTCGACATCAAGGCTCATGTCACCGCCCAAGAAGAAATCAGGTGACAACAATCCCATGAGTAGATTTGCATCGGTTACGGTTGGCTCCTCGCCTTTGCCAAAACACGCAGGCCCAGGATCTGCGCCCGCACTTTCAGGTCCAACTCGTAACAATCCAAGCGAATCAATGCTTGCGATACTGCCGCCACCAGTGCCGACACTTTCAATATCAACCATGCGGATGGCAACCCGCTGATCCGCCACCCAGCTATCACTGGTGGTTGGTATTTCGCCTTTGCGCACCAAGCCAACATCAAAACTTGTGCCGCCCATATCAACGGACAGCAGTTGATCTTTGCCTTCGATCTCGCCCAAGAACTTAGCGCCGGATGGTGCCGCGGCAGGACCTGAATGCAGGAAGTAGACTGCGCGGTCGATACATTGATCAACTGACTGGACCAAACCATTTGCCAGCATCATCAACAAGGAACCATCGAAGCCCGAACTTTTTAATCGCTCTTCCAGACGCCGGAGATAGTTAGCGACAGCCGGGCCGACATAGGCGCCAACCGCCGTCGTATTAAAACGTTCAAACTCCCGCCACACATGAATGGTTTCATGCGAGGTTGTGACATACATGTCAGGCGCGACATTCTTAACAATCTCTGCTGCCCGTCTCTCGTTGGTAGGATTAGCATAAGAATGCAAGAAACAAACTGCTGCAGCTTCAACACCATCAGCTTGGAGCTTTTCCACCGCCGCTGCGGTTGCATCATCGTCCAACGGCTCCAAAATCTCACCGGTGTACAGTGTTCTTTCCGGTACGCCCAATCGCCGAGAACGTGGGATCAAGGGTCTGTTTGGTGGAATAAACACATTAAAAAGAGAAATATGGAGCGGCTTAATCGCCCGGCGGATTTCCAAAAAATCACGAAAATTTTGCGTTGTCAGCATACCGGTCTTGGCACCCTTGCCGGTTAGCAAAACATTGGTTGCCAAGGTTGTGCCATGAATAAGTACGCTGATGGAGCCGAGAAATTCTTCAACCGTCTCACCGAATTCTTTCGCCGCTTTGGCAACGCCGTTCATAAAACCATCTGAAGGATCGTTGGGGGTGGTGGGTGATTTGACCAATGAAAATTGGCCGGTCACTTCATCAAGGACAAGACAGTCAGTGAATGTACCGCCGATATCTACACATAAACGCTTTGGATTTGGTGCCATAATTCATACCTCTATTTTGATCTAGAGATATTATTATACTAAATATTATTTATTGTATACAAAAAACTTTTTAATTATTCACTTTATTATGTTTTAGATGCTAGATCTGGAAATTTTCGATTCAGCGCTGAAATAAAATCAGAAATACCGTCGGCACGAATACTGGAATGCTCCTTGAAAGACACTTCTGCTGCATCTGATTCTCGGCCTAAAATCATCTCAACGATACGGGTATGCTCTTGGTACGGAATAGAAATCTGATTTGGCTCTTCCATATAGACGCGTCGGTAAGGCATCATCCGGTTACGAATGGAGAGAGCTTCCTGCTCAAGAAAAGTGTTATGGCTACCGGCATATATTAGCTGATGAAATTTCAAATCCATCAAATAATACTTGGGCCAATCATTAGTATCGACCAAATCTGCCATTTTTAAATGAAGGTTTTCTAGGGTTTCACGTTCCTCCTCAGACATCCGGCGCGCTGACAAGCCGGCGCATAATCCTTCAAGTACAGCCAACACCTCATACATGTCAAAAATTTGCTGGATTGAAAATGTCGCGACAATGGCACTGCGCCTGGGACGCGTTTCGACCAAGCCGTTGGCCGCCAATTCTGCGATGGCTTCACGAATTGGCGTTCTCGAAACATCGAACCGCTTGGCAAGTTTAACTTCATCCAGTTTTTCACCTGGCTCCAAATTACCCGCAAGAATTTCCAACTCGAGCAATTTACTTACCTTCACGGCCTGTTTTTCCAAACCTTGTCTCCAATCATTAATATTTCAAATAAGTCAAATACTTGCGATATATATACACTAGTTTTATATCTTGTATAATATAAACGTGATTTTGTTTAAAATATTGGCGTTACGGGCAGGAATTCATAGTAGGGTACCTCTTTAGATGGCATTGTTGTAGCACCCGATTCCGAGCTAGGCGTAGCTGCATGTGCCCAGCTTACCAATTTAACGCAAATCTAACTGCCCCGATGGCCACAGTGCGATATTTAATGAACGTCGTTCGTTAAAATGTCATGCCAATTAGAGAATGAAGCTATAATTTGAGAATAAAAATAAAATATTTTGTGAAAAATTTTGATTACAAAATTGGAAATTAAAATTAGGGACTATTCACCGGTTTTCCTCGAAAATTGCAATGATTTAATTTGACTGTCTATGGCCAGCCTCCAATATCCAAAGACCCACTTTTATATGACTTAAATATCCAACTCTAAAACCAAACTTTCGTTTTTAACATCGACATCCACGATTTTTTGAGAGATATCATTGCACATTAGGTTTAATTGGTAGGCTCCGCTATTTCTGTCAATTCCATCGAATTTAAACTCTCCGAACTCGTCGGTCACGCTTTCGGCTACCGGCGACCCAGATTGTGACAGTGAGACATGAATATCAGCCGCACACTCTGTTCGGCCGTTAGAAACTTTCTCAAGGGTACCTGCTATCAAAACTTTGGTAAGCGATTTAAGGCTTTTATAGTATATGCGCGGTTGAGTTTCTAGTTCCGGTTTTAATGTTTCCAACTCCTCATCTTTGACAATTTGAGACATCTCTAAATCAGATACTTTCACGGATTTAAGAGCGCCTGTTGGGCAGACATTTACGCAGCGTGGTTCTTTCCATCCTTCATCAAGCAAATGGGCATCAAAATTCCAATGCTGTGGAACTTCTTCAATTTCATTCCACCATATAGCCCCATAAGGGCAAGCATCCACGAGATGTTTCTGACCTTTGGCAGCCTTTGGATCGATTACGACAATACCGTCCGATCGTTTATGAACTGCATTGTTCTCTGCCGCCTCAACACAAGGTGCATCATCACAATGATTGCACATTGTTGGAACAAATGAGACATCAACAATTGGGAATTTACCGCGCTCAGCCCTCAGAATATTAATCCAACGATGGCCATGTTTTGGCATTGGCGCAGTATACCCAGGATGCTCCATTTCTGCATATTCGTCTTGAACAGCCAATGCGCAGTTGTAGCAATTGATGCACTCATCAACATCCACAATAAGATTCCATTTGTTACTCATGGGATCCCTCCATTACACGATTCTCAGCCGCAGCTCTCTCCATTGCGGCACTGGCATCGGTTTCAATTTCTTCTTTGTCATCCCAAAGTTCCACCTGAACTATCGCTGAACTACTTGCCAAAGAATGTGATTTTTTGATTTGAGGTCGTTTGGAGGTAAGGAGATTTAGACACCCCCCGCGATCAACAGAATTACCGGGCTCGCCGATTGGATCATACCTCGCGCTAGATTCATAACCATGTACAACATCACGCGGTAATCGCTCGGTCGGATCAGCGGCACAAAGTACAGCGCCAAGATCATTAAATACTTTAACGATATCGTGTCGTTGAATGCCTCGCTCTAGAGCATCTTCGGTATTCATTCTAAGCACCCAATAGAAGTGTCCATTTATTTCCACACGATGATCATCAATGTCGTTGATAAAACTGTCTTTGCCATCTGCTTGGGTATGAAAACTGTAGCGAGGATGTGGCGTCAATAGTTGCAACGGATATTTGGATGCATAATCCTCCTCATCGAGTTCCCATGCACGATTGTATTTAGCGATCGGCGGACGTTCCGGATCATTGGCGTCATATCGTTTCAAGCTAGATGCTTCAAATTCAAATTTGCCTGTTTGAGTCTGGAGACCAGAAAGAAATTCATCAGTGTAATCTCCGGGCAATGGTTGGGCTTCCGGTATATTTTTCTTTTTCCCTTCCGAAAACCAGCGAAAAGACACTGGCGGGCGAAGCTTCTCATCTTCTGCGGGAACGACAAAATAACCTTTCTTGAGGAATTTCTTCCAGGAGATGTAATCCGGTAAATCGGATCCATCAAACATCCGTTTAACCCAATCAAGATCACTCATTCCCTCCGAGAAATACGAACTCATTCCCATGCGCTTCATAATCTCGACAAATATATCGTAATCAGACTTAGATTGCCCCAACGGTTCAATGCATTTGTGCTGCAAAGCGATCACCCGGTGATTCAACTGCGACTGAGAATCTTGTGTATAGCCATGAGTGCCCGCCCATTCGCTGATATCCCAGCGCTCCATACTTGTGCAGGCTGGTAAAATAATATCTGCAAATTTTGTTTCACCTTCCATCCAAATTGACTGATTGACAACAAATGACAATTTGTCCGATCGGTACATTTTGACGTATCTGTTGGTGTCACTGGCTGTGCCAATAATGGAACCACCGTATTTGTATAGCATTTGCACAGGAACGAATCCTGGTGCGGGATATTTGAAACGAGTAAATTGTCCTTCAATGGTTTTTGCATTCCAAGGATGTCCTTCTGCCTCGCCTTCCAATATCGCTTCCGGTAACGATAGTTTAGGGATTTTTTGTGTCACCGTATTGACCGCCGGTAGCTGTGGCATACGTTGATATAAATGGACCGAAAGAGCGGTGTGCTCAAGATCACCAGCAATTCCCCCTTCGGCGTAACCGGGGAAATAAAATCTTAGATTCACTGGCGCGCCCCATTGCATGAAGCCAAAGTTGATTCCTGGCTTACCCAAGCCCTGCATGGCCATTAAGCAAACGGAAATACGTGCCCATTGTGTACCCGTAGCATTCCTGCAGGCACCGCCATGTCCATTACCGCCGCCGGCGGCAAGGTAGGTTTTCTTTGCCGCCCATTTACGAGCCAGAGCCAATATGTCTTTCTCCGGAACACCGGATTCCTCAGCTGCCCACTCTGGAGTTTTTGCAATACCGTCCTCTTCGCCGAGGATGTAATTTTTCCATTTATCGAAGCCCACGGTTTTTTCATTAACATAATCGGAATCATAGGTGCTGTCAGAAATCCATGTGTGAGCTATCGCCAATCCAAGGGCTGGTGATGTCGTTGGTTTGGGCGCAATCCATTTTCCCCCGAGATAGGCGGCAGTTTCACAATAATGGGGATTGATATGGACAAAATCCATGTCCAGTTCTTTCAACCATTTTCGTCGTATAGTCCCTTCAAAACCACCATAAATACCGTTGGTCGCCTCAGGATCTGAGGACCAGAATACAATCATTTCGCAGTGTTCGAGACAATCCTCTGCGGTACCATAATTTTCCGGCGCGCCACATCGCATGCTATGGCCGAAATGATGCATCGCCCCCCAATACCAACCTTCCCAACTATCTGGATTGGGATGGACTTCTGTCATACCGATGGCATTCGAAAAACGACGAAAAGCACTTAGCTGATAACCAATATTTCCAAAAGTATGGTGAGATCCATGGCTATACGCAATTGCTCCCGGCCCAGCTTCACGTTTGAGACGCTTCATTTCACCTGCAACAATGTCCAAAGCCTCATCCCAACTGATCGGCACATATCCTGACTCACCTCGATTGTGGCAATTTCGATCGCCATTTGGATCAAAATCGACGCGCTTAAGAGGTGTCAATATTCTATCGGGAGAATAAACGAGAGATTTCCAAGCCAAGGCATGCGGACTTACCGTCGCTTTGCGGGGAGGTGTAAAAAATTTACCTCGGGCATTGATAGTCCAGGATGACGCATCTGATGAATCAAAATCGATCGGCGTAACGCGTATTATTTCTTCATTTTTAACGTGGACGAATAACGGCCCTCCATTGGTATTCGTTGTGTAACGAGTAACGCCATTAGCCAGCTTGGTACCGAACCGCCAACCGATGCGCCGAGTGGCAATCATGATCTGGGTAAAATGGTAGGTAAGTTCATCCGGCCCAAGTAATTTGAGCTGAAAATTTTTCTGTGCATCAATTTGATGTTGGTAATTGATCGGTGGCGTCAAAAGTCGCGCCGCAACAAAGCAATCCGAGAATTCGAGTGTCACATCAACGTTATCATTTACTCCACGTTTCGAACTCAACCGACCGTCATAGAAAGTAAATTCTCTTCCAATTCCAACAGAACGAATGACTATTTGTGCGGTGACATTTTTTTCAGCAATCCGATTGGCAAAATCTTTACTTAAAAATTTTAAAGCGACCAATGTTAAATAAATGAAATACAAAAATGTATGAAGGTATACACGTCTCCACAAAACATCAGGTCTATTCGCATTGGTGTTAAACACTACTATGTACTCCGCAAATTCGAGTTAAAATAATTCATTCTGCCGGTCATTGGTTCCACTATCTAAATTGTCAAACACCTCATCAAGATGCCATTTCCAATTCGAATGATTGGGAATTGGGTACAATCGTTTTTTACGAATTTCCTTGGCGAAGAGTGGGCCAAATCCATTCCACCAATAGCGAACGGTTTCGTGGCAGATGTCGAGGCCTCGCTCATGGAGAATATCTTCAACATTGCGTAGTGAAAGTAGAAATCGTATATACATCATCACAGTAAGACGGATAATCTCGGGTGATGTTTTAAAATAGCGGAATGGGTTGTGATTTTTCATCCGAAAACATTATGAGAATGCTACAACATCGTCAAAACAGATTTTCCTCTGACAGTACCTACAAAAAATCAAACCGAAGACACTTCTACCATAACTTCATATGAGGATTGGCCAACGGTAAAGGGGAGAATATTAAGCGCACTA
>JABHAA010000040.1 GCA_018674495.1 Rhodospirillaceae bacterium
AGAGACTGGCCGCTGTTAAAGCAGTGGATCCAGAAACAAAATGCTCTATCAGGCGATCTTGTTTATAGTGGCTAAGGCGGCTCTTGCGCATAGGTCCCATGATAACCCCAAAATCATGTTATCTGGGTCAGCCCCAATATTTATTGTATCGGCAAACTTGCGATGTCCGCCGGCGGTTGGGAGCAATCGGCAAGATGATCAGTGTTATTCGCTTCGCCTCGTTTTTGGCCCTGTTGAGCGTGATGGTTGCTGCGGGCTCGCACGCCCGCGCCGAGCCGGGTTTCGTCGGCATGGAAGTGCAAGGCGTCGGCGAACGCGCCCAGGCGGCGTTCAAAAGGAAGATCACCGGCGTGCTGGTGAAAGACGTCGCCGTCGGCGAAGCCGCCGCTCTGGCTGGTTTCCGGCGCGGCGACCTGATTGTGAAATTTGACCGCAGGGAAATCAAAAAATTCGAAGACCTGATCGCCGCCGTGGTCAAAACCAAGCCGGGCAAAAAAGTCTCGGTGGTGGTAATGCGCGCCGGCAAACGACATTCCCTCACCATGCGTCTCGGCAAGCGGCCGTCATCGTGGAAGGTGCAAAAAGCCGGCTTCAAGAATTATCCGCTGATCGGTTTCACCGTCTCCGCCATCAACGCCAAAATCCGCGAGCAGTTTTTGCTGCCCTGGGGATCGGTTGGGCTGGTAGTGACGCTGGTCGATAAAGAGGGCAAGGTTGTGACCGGTCTCGCGCCTGGCGATGTTATTGTTCAGGCCAATTTGAAAGAAATCTGGACGCCGTCCCATTTAACCCGGCAAATTGAAGATGCGCGCAAACATAAATTGCCGAGCGTTCTGCTCCTGATCCGCAGCGCCAAGGGATTACGCTTTTCGGCCCTACCGGTTAATTAACCGTCCTGCCGCTCAGCCGGATTTGGCGCGGGCTTCGGCGATCATTTTTTTCAATGTGGAATAGTCGATAGCGCCGGGGGCGATGCGCTCGCCAATAATGAAGGCCGGCGTGCCGGTGATCCCCATCTGTCCCGCCAGGCGGGCATTGGCCTGAATTTCTGCGGTGACTTCCGGTGATTTCATGGCACCCAGCAAACGCACCATGTCCAAACCCGATTTTTCGGCAATCTGCATGATGCGATCTTTGCTTAAGGTGCCGCGCGCGCCCATAAGACTGGCGTGCAGGGCAAAGTACCGCCGGCGGTCAATATTCCAGGCGGCCAGCGCCACCTGCGCGGCAATGCGCGATTCCGTGGTTAAAATCGGATACTCCTTGAAGACGTAGCGGACATCGCCGTCGTCGCGCAAAAGTTTCTCGATGGCGGGTAGCATCCTTTTGCAATAGGGGCAGCGGTAATCAAAAAATTCAACGACCGTAACGCTGGCGTCTTTTTTGCCGACGAAGGGCGTCGCCGGGTTGTTGATCAATTGCTGGCGGTAGCGCACCAGATTTTGTGCGGCCTGCTGATTGCGATTTTCCCGATCGCGCTTTTGCAGGTTCTGGATAGCCTCGACAATGACCGCTGGGTTTTCGCGAAGATAGCGGCCGATGACGCCTTCTATTTCTCGCGTCTGGCTGGCGGACAATGGCGCATCGGGACTTGAACTGCCGCTCGGCGCTGCAAACCACACTGCGGCGGTAAACAGCACTGCCGCGATGATCAGAGTTATGGTATTTTTCATCGGCATGTTCCGCCAATCCTCCCTAAATTCACGCGCATTGCCCTTTATCGATAGAGGCTGAGTTTTCGAAAGCTGCCCTCACTTGGGCCTTCGGTTTTTATCACGGCGAATCCGATAAACATAATTTCGGCGTCCTCGATATCATCTTTGGGCCAGACTTTCCTGTAAATCTCCGCAAGATCGAGATTCTCGGGCCACCAGTCGCCGAGCTGTCTGGCGCCGCCCCGGGCGATATAGCGGGGCACTTTTTGGTCGGTATAAAGATTGCCGCGCTCCAGCGCCTTGTCGCCCCACTGAATGGCGATCACCCGGTCATAGGGCGGCAATTGGGTGCCAAGCCATACGAATGGTTGCGCGCCCCAGCTTCGGCTTTTCGGATTGCCGCCATGAAATCCGACGATCAAACGAATGGCGCCCGGCGCATGGTGTTCGGCTGACATGCGCCAGGACCAGGATATGAACGGCGTCGCCAGCAATTGCGCCTTGGTTCTGCGCGCCAGCACAAACGATTCGGGCCCCGATTTCAATGTCAGGCTGGCCTCTACCCCGGCTTGTTGCAGAGACACCAGCCGTTTGGCCTGGTCCTCGCCGCCGCCGCCCTCGATAATCCATTCAGCGGACAATCTGGCGTCGCCGCTCAATGCGCCCGCACCGAATATATCCAGCGTGCCTTCCGGGCTGACCTCGGCCCTCGGCAGGGTACAGCCAAGCAAAACCATCGGCAATATTAGCGCTGCCCACGGCTTCATCGGCTGTTCTTGGCTTCGGTTGCGGCGGCTACTATATCCTCGGCCCGCAGCCAGACCGGCGTTCCCACCTCGGTCCGTGATTGGGACCGTTTCGCCAAGCTTATGGCATTGTCAAAGCGTCCGTGCAGCAAGGCCTCTTCCGCCAGCGCCCGCCAGCTTTCGACCATATTGCCGTTTTTGCCCTCGGCGGTCGCCAAAAGCCGCCAGGTGAAGGCTCGCTTCGGCTCTAGCTGGATGGACGCTTTTAAATTCCGGATGGCGCGGTTGCGCATTTCTAGACCGTCTTTTTCGATTTGGGCGCGGGCCAAATCGGTCATGATGAGCGCCGATCCGGGCAACAATTCGGTGGCTTTTTCATAGGCCGGTATGGCCTCGTCGATGCGCCCGTTTTCGAACAATATTTGCCCTCTAAGCTCATGGAAATAGGGATCGTGCGGATGTTCGGCGATGAGCCCAGCCATGATTTTGAGCGCTTTGGCGGTGCCAGCGCTTCGGAAATAGGCGATTGCCTGGGCGTAGCGCGCCGGTACCGATGTGTCGGTAACGGGATAGTAGCGAAAGGTTCTGCGCTTGCGCAGTGTGAAGGCGCGCAGCTTGGCGACCATGCGCGCGTGGGCTTTTTTGAATTTCTGCGGCGTTGGAATATTGGTGTAGCGGGATTGGGCAACATGATGCTCGAGAAACTCAATGCGATCCCGGGTTAGCGGGTGGGTGCGCACATAGGCGTCCTGGCGGCTGACGCTCAACAATTCCTGCTCGCCAAGGGTATTCATGAAGGTCAGCATGCCGCCGGAGCTTTGCTGCGTTTGATCGAGAAAGCGCACCCCGGCGCGGTCTGCCGCTGATTCCTGGGTGCGTGAGAATTTGAGGTAGGAGCGAACGGCGGCGTTTTGCGCGCCGCCGATGACCGCGGCGCCCACATCGGGCCGCCCGGCGATCACCGCCGCACCGCCCAAGATATAGCCAAGGATGGTTGACGCCGATGCGTCCTTCAAGGCCTGGGTGGAGCGGATCAGATGGCCGCCGGCGATATGACCGGTCTCGTGCGCCAGCACGCCGATAACCTCCGAAGCGTCGGAGGCGCGCATAATCAGGCCGGTATTGATGAACAGGTTTTGACCCGCCGCTACGAATGCATTAAGCGATTTGTTGTTCACGATTAAAATGCGGACAGCGCTAGGCTCAAGCCGCGCCGCCAGGAGGAGTGGCGTCGCGTACGCGCGGATGGTATTTTCGGTTTCTGCGTCCCGGATGAGCGAAATCCGTTGCGCATTTGCCGGCGACGCGATAGCGCTTATGATACCGCCAAGGCCGATCAATACCGAAAGAAGAAGGCGTAAACTCAACGTGCTAGTTTCCAATCACTCAATCCAAGGTAAAATTGTATCGCAATTCCGTCAATCGGTAGTGCTGTTTGCGCTGATCATATTATCGGGATGTTCGCTGTTCGACCTGCAGGACGCCGATAATGTCGCGGTTCATAATTTTGCCGGCGGCGTCGCCGGCGATGAGCCGCAATCTGTGCTGGCGGCGCGCGATATCCTGAACGCCGGCGGCAATGCTGCCGATGCGGCGACCGCGCTCTATTTTGTCCTGAGCGCGACCCTGCCGTCTTCGGCCAGTTTGGGCAGCGGCGGCGTCTGTCTGGTTTACGATGCCTCGGCGCGAACCACCATGGCCTTGGACTTTGTACTGCAGACGCCCAAAAATGTCGGCGGCGGCGTAGATCGGCCAAGCGCCATCCCTACCAGCCCGGCCGGTATGTTTGCCCTGCATACGAAATTCGGAAGCCTGCCGTGGGCGCAGTTGGTTGCGCCTGGCGAACGATTGGCCCGCTTTGGCTCCAAGGCGTCGCGCACCTTGGTCAATGATTTGGAACCGGTTGCTTCGGCTCTGTTCGAAGATTCCGAGAGCCGCCGCTTGTTCGCCGATGCCAACGGCAACATCGTGCGCGAAGGCGCCAAGGTCGTGCAATTGGAGCTGGCCGAGACTTTGGGAACAATCCGCGAGCTTGGCGGCGTTGGCCTTTATAGCGGAAAATTGGCCGCCGCCCTGGTGGCCGGCGCCAAACGTGCCGGCGGGACGCTGTCGCTGGAGGATTTGAAAAATTTCACGCCCCGATGGCTCAAGCCAGCCAAATACAAGGTGAACAATCGCAGCGCCTTCTTCGTGCCGGCGCCGGCGGCTGGCGGCATCGTATCGGCGCAGATGATAGGCATGCTCGATATCGAGGGCAGTTTTGGTGGCGCCTCTGAAGATGAGCGCCTGCACCTGTTGGCCGAAGCCGGTATGCGCGCCTTTGCCGATCGTCAAGGCTGGCTGAGCGATGACTATCAAAGCCGCGTGCCTCCTGAACAACTGCTCGGCGAGGCCCGCCTCAACAAAATGGTTTCTACGTTCTCCAACCGGAAACATACCTTGCCGCACAGCTTCAACCCAAAGCCGGCGCAGCGCCCGGAAAATCCATCGGCCACGAGTTTTGTCGTGGTTGACCAAAATGGCTCGGCGGTGGCCTGTGTTTTGACCATGAACAATCGTTTCGGTATCGGCCGCATCGCCAAAGGCACCGGCGTCATGCTGGCGGCGGTGTCCAATAATCTTGGCCGCGGGCCCATATCCATGGGGCCGATGATTATCGTGCATGAATTTACCCATCAGTTCCATTTCGCAGGCGCAGCCTCTGGCGGCGTTGCGGCGCCGACCGCCCTCGCCAATGTCGCGGCGCGCGCCGTGTTGGCCGAGGAGCCTTTGCAAAGCGCCATGGACCGGCGGCGCGTACATCATGGCGGCGCCCCCGATTTGACCTATTACGAGCCTGGAATATCGGCCAATACCATCGCCCAGTTGACTCGGCGCGGGCACACCGTAGCGGCGACACCGCGCCTGGGCATCGTCAACGCAGCCTTCTGTCCGGAGGGTCTGCCGCGCGAGCCGGAGGCTTGCGAGGTATCGTCCGACAGGCGCGGCAGCGGTCTTTCGATCAACGTCAACACACCCTGACATGGCGTTAAAAGTTTCCAATCGCGCCGATATTTCACCGTTTATCGTGATGGACGTCATGCGCGCCGCGAACCGGCGGGAAGCCACGGGCAAAGACGTGCTCCATCTTGAAGTCGGCCAGCCGGACACGGCGGCGCCGGGCCCTGTGCTGGCAGCCGCCAAATCGGCGCTCGACGCCAACCGGCTGGGGTACACCGACGCCCTAGGCATTCCCGAGCTTCGGGCGCGCATCGCCCGCCACTATCAGGACTTCTACGGGGCCGATGTGGATGCGCAGCGTATCGTTGTCACCACCGGCTCGTCGGGCGCCTTCCTGTTGTCGTTCCTCGCCGCCTTTGATCAGGGCGACCGGGTCGGGCTGGCCCTGCCGGGGTACCCCGCCTACAAAAATATTCTCGCGGCGCTCGATATCGAGGTCGTGGAAATTCCAGTTGATGGATCGACGCGGTTTCAGCCGACGGCGGCGATCCTGGAGCAACTGGATACGCCCCTGGATGGGTTGATTATCGCCTCCCCGTCCAATCCCACCGGCTCCATGTTGGATGCGGGTGAGTTCCAGTTGCTGGCCGACTGGTGCCGGGCCAAGGGCGTGCGCCTGATCTCGGACGAGATTTATCACGGAATAACCTATGGTACGGCGCCGGTATCGGCGCTGCAGTTGGACGAAAACGCGATCGTTATCAACAGCTTCTCCAAGTATTTTTCGATGACCGGGTGGCGCCTTGGCTGGATGATCTTGCCCGAGGATCTGGCCCGCGCGGTGGAATGTTTGACCCAAAATTTCTTTATTTCACCGCCCACTCTGGCGCAGATCGCGGCGGCCTCGGTGTTCGATTGCTATGACGAGCTTGACGCCAACGTGGCTCGCTATGCCAAAAACCGCGCCGTGCTGCTGGAGCGCTTGCCGGGCGCCGGGTTTGAAGATTTGGCGCCGCCCGACGGGGCCTTTTATATCTATGCAAACGTCGCCCACCTGACCAATGACAGCCAGAAATTTTGTGCTTCGATGCTGGCCGAAACCGGTGTGGCGGCGACGCCGGGGATCGATTTCGATCCCGGGCGCGGCGCCAGCTTTGTCCGATTTTCCTACGCCGGCGCTACCGGAGATATGGAACGGGCGGTCGATAAATTGAAGGCCTGGCTTAAATAAACCGCTATTCGATCAGCCGCTGCCACCAGCCCCGGCGCGATCCATCATCGACCGGCTCGCCGGTGCTTTCGGACGGATCGTTGATCGACGGATTGCTGCCCGGAAAGGACGGATCCCCGGCGGACGCTTCCGGCGCTTCGGTGGATGCGGACGCGGCTTCCGGTTCTTTCTCGGCTTGCGGCTCAGGCGCCGGCGCTTCGGGCGCCGTCGGCGCCGCTTCGCTTACCTGTTCGGCAGGTTGTTGATCGGATGGGGCGTCGGCTTGCACCACTGCCTCAGCCGATTTTTTGCGTACCCGGCGGCGGCGTTTGGGCTTTTCATCCTGGCTTTCTGCTGTGGCTTCGCTGGAAGCTTCGGCCTCATCGGACACAGCTTCGGGCGCGCCGGCTTCGGCTTGCGTATCAGCGCTGGTCTCGGATTTATTGGCCTCTTCGCTCGATCCGCGTCCCCGGCGGCGTCCGCCCCGGCGGCCGCGCCGGCGCCTGGGTGCCGGCTTGTCGCCATCTTCGCCAGCGGCATCGGTGTTGGCCTCCTCAGCGGGTGCATCGCCGGCTGGCTCGGCGGCAATGGCATCGGTAGGAGTATCGGTTTCGGTGTCTTCGCGAACCTCATTATCGGCCGCATCGTCATTGCGTTTGCGGCCCCTGGAGCGGCGGCGGCGGCGCTTTTTATCTTCTTCCGGGCGATCATCATCGGTGCCCGTGCGCTCGTCGCTGCGACTTGCGCCTTCCTTATCGATGGTGCGCTTGATGACAAAGTTCGGCGGGATCAGCGTTTCGTCTTCGGAGATGAATATCCGGAACTCGAACTTCTTTTCGATCTCGCCAAGCGCGCCGCGTTTGTGGTTGAGCAGATAGAGCGCCAATTCCGGATGGATGGCGACGTCGATTTCCTCTGCCCGTTTGCGCACGCCTTCTTCTTCGATGGCGCGCATTACATGCAACGCCGCCGATTCGGTGGAGCGGCGAATGCCTGTGCCGGCGCAATGGGGGCAGACATCGGCGATGGTTTCGGTGATCGACGGTCGCAGCCTTTGCCGTGACAGTTCCAGCAATCCAAACGGTGAGATACGGCCGATCTGGATGCGCGCCCGGTCGCGGCGCATGGCATCTTTAAGCCTGCGTTCGACCGACGTCTGGTTGCGGTGAACCTCCATATCGATGAAATCGATAACCACCAGCCCGGCCAGATCGCGCAAGCGCAGATGTCGGGCGATCTCGGTTGCCGCCTCGGTATTGGTGCGGAACGCCGTCTCTTCGATATTGCGGCCGCGTGTGGCGCGCCCGGAATTGACGTCAATGGCGACCAGTGCCTCGGTCGAATTGATGACGATATAGCCGCCCGATTTGAGCTGAACCTCCGGGGTGTTCATGGCTTCGAGCTGGCTCTCGATCTGGTAGCGGCTGAACAAGGGCACGATGGTGTCGTCGTAGCGCTGAACCTTTTTGGCATGGCTCGGAACCAGCATTTTCATCAGGTCCTTGGCGGTCCGGTAGCCAAGTTCGCCTTCGATAAATATCTCTTCGATGTCGCGCGAATAAAGATCGCGGATCGAGCGGTTGATGATATTCGCCTCTTCGTGAATGATCGCCGGAGCGGTCGATTCGAGTGTCAGATTGCGAATATCGGTCCACAGCTTGATCAAATAGTCATAGTCGCGCTTGATCTCCGCCTTCGAGCGGTCGGCGCCGGCGGTGCGCACAATCACCCCCATGCCGGGCGTGATTTTCAAGTCCGACATGATCGATTTCAGCCGTTTGCGATCCGGGCCGCTGCCGATTTTGCGCGATATACCGCCGCCTTTGCCGGTGTTGGGCATTAGCACGCAATAGCGTCCGGCCAGCGACAGGTACGTGGTCAGCGCAGCGCCCTTGTTGCCGCGTTCCTCCTTGACCACCTGCACCAGCAATATCTGTCGGCGCTTGATGACTTCTTGAATCTTGTAGCGCCGGTTCGGGCGTGACCGTCTGGCAACCTCGACCTCGTCAATATCATCGCCGCCGATGGTCTCGACATTTTTCTCGGGCCCGCCGTCGCCATTGCCACTGCCATTGCCGCCTTCGGCTTCACCGTCTTCGCCAGTTACAGTTACGGCTTCGGTCTCGGCATCGTCTTCATTTTCCTCGGCCAGAAGCTGCTCCCGGTCGGCGACCGGAATTTGGTAGTAATCGGGATGAATTTCGTTGAACGCCAGAAAGCCGTGGCGATTGCCGCCGTAATCGACAAACGCGGCCTGTAGGGACGGCTCGACCCTGGTTACCTTAGCGAGATAGATGTTGCCCTTGAGCAGCCTTCGGGACGCGGATTCAACGTCAAACTCTTCGAGATGATTCCCGTCCATGATTGCGACCCTGGTCTCTTCCGGGTGGGCCGCATCGATTAACATTCGTTTTTGTGCCATTGTTACGTAAACTCCATAGCCCGCTATCGGCGCCAGATTTTTGCGGCGCGCTGCGGGCAAATTTGTAGATAGAGGTAAATCCGTTGACGAGCACCGCATCGCGCCGGCCTAGGCTGGCGACGGTAAACCGCGCCACTATTCGCGGGCGTGCATTTACATTTCTTTGGGCGTGCGTCATCGGCATGAGAATTATTAAACCTTCCGTTGATGATGGTGCGGACGGGTTCGGTGATGATAAACAATCCAAGCGGACAATCATCACAGCGGCTTCGGCGTTTATTTTTCTAGTCCTGCCGAGCAGCCATCCGGACCAATTCAACGCCGTTAACATAACGTCACGACAATCATTCCACAATCCAAATATATTGCATCGGTTGTTTCGCCCGAAAAGCTGTGAAATTCGTTGATGAAGACCTCCGGCGCGCGCTATAGGTTGATGGCTTTGAAATTGAACCCTTGCCCCAAATTTAAGCCCCTGGCCGGACGCCTCGCCGGGTTGGCCTTGATCGGCGCGCTCGCCCTGCTCGCTATCGGCGGCGACGTGCGCGCCCAGTTGGCGGTGGCGTCGGATTTCCGCCTCGGCATCCATGCCCAAAAGACCCGCCTGGTGATCGAATTGTCCGCGCCGGTCGATTACCGCGCCTTCGCGCTCGCCAGTCCGGACCGGATCGTGATCGATCTGCCGGAAATCGATTGGCGTATGCGGCCCGGCTCGGTGCGCCGCGCCGAAGGCCTTGTCCATGGCTTCCGCTTCGGGCTGGTGCGCCCCGGCACCTCGCGGGTGGTGCTTGATCTCAAACGGCCCGGCTATATCAAGGGCGCCTTCCTGCTGCCGCCCCGGGATGGGGCCATGTACCGCTTTGTTCTCGATATTGCGCCCGGCCGCCAAACCTTGGGCAAAAGTATCGCCAGTGCACCGGCTGTGAGGCGCCCGAAACCGGCTCCGAAAGCCCGGCCCGCGCCGCAAACGAAGGTGTCGATCAGCCAGCCCCGCCTCCGCTTCCCCTCGCCGTCCCGCAAGCCTTATCTGGGCAGCACCAAGCGCCGTGTGGTGGTCATCGATCCCGGCCATGGCGGCATTGATCCCGGCGCCACCGGGCAAAGCGGCATTGTGGAGAAAAACATCACCCTGGCGGCGGCGCACGCCATCAAGGCCCGATTGGTGCGAACCGGGCGCTACAAGGTTTTGTTGACCCGCGACCGCGATATGTTCATCCAGCTTCGCAACCGGGTCGCCTTCGCCCGCGATAAGGGCGCCGAGCTGTTCATCTCCTTGCACGCCGATACCATCCGCAACAAAAATGTGCGCGGGCTTTCGGTTTATACCCTGTCCGAGCGGGCCTCCGATAAAGAGGCGGGGGAGCTGGCGGAGCGCGAAAACAAGGCCGATCTTATTGCCGGCATCGATCTTTCCAGCCAGGCGCCCGGGGTTACCAATATCCTGATTGATCTGGCGCAGCGGGAATCCATGAACGAATCGGCGCGCGCGGCGGGATTTCTGGTGACCGAATTGAAGCGCGTCACCCGGCTTTTGCGCAACACCCACCGGTTCGCCGGCTTTGCCGTGCTGAAGGCGCCGGATGTGCCGTCTTTGTTGATTGAAATGGGCTTTTTGTCCAACGCCCGCGACGAGCGCAGTTTGCGCAGCGCCAAATACCGCCGCCGCCTGGCGGGCGCCGTCACCAAGGGCATAGACCGATTTTTTGCGCGCGTTGAGCAGGCGGACCGGGAATAGCAACAAGCGAGAGATTATGCACGGTCGAGGGCGGGGGATGGCATGGTCGGCCCGCCCGCGCTGCCAGGCACCCTTCTTTCGCTTCCCGCCGGCCAAACACCGAACCATATGTGGTATGCCGCGCCCTCTAGAGACACATCGATGCGACATATTTTCGCTAAAACGACCATACCGGTTCATTACTATTCCTTACGGTTCCTACCGGATTATTACGGTTTGCCGGCACTCGGCGGGCAGGGGCAATCGCGGGCGCAAATCGGCCCAGACATAGACTCACAATGTTCATAAGTAGCAGGACTTAAATAGTTTTCTGACGGCAGAAATCAAGTGCTGGGCAGAAGAGAAAAAAGAATCATCACAGTCGCTCTGTGGTTCCACTTCTTTTTCGTGCGACGTAATTTGTCAGCTCGCCGGCGCGTGTAAGAGGCCACCGCCGCTCTCACCGTAAATTGAGTGCTCCGCCGGGTTTCCGTCGGCGCGGGCTTGGAGTAAACTCGCTCCGATCCGGCCACAATCCAGCCACAATGTGGCGCCAGATTGCGGCGCATAAAACCAAACGCCCCTGGTCCCCTAAGAAAGCTGAACGTCTCACATGCTGCGCACCTTCATTCTATTCATGAGCGTGATGTTCATCGCGCTGGTCGCGGCGGGTAGTGGCGGGCTGTATCTGTTTTACCGCTATGGCCAGGGGCTGCCCGATTATACCCAGCTTGCCGATTACGAGCCGCCGGTGATGACCCGGGTGCATGCCGGCGATGGCCGTCTGTTGGCTGAATATGCGCGCCAGCGCCGGGTGTTCATTCCGGTTACCGCCATGCCCAAACTGGTTCGCCAGGCCTTTCTGTCGGCGGAGGACAAGAATTTCTTTCTGCATCCGGGGATCGATCCCTTAGGGGTCGCGCGCGCCATTATCACCAATATCAAAAACATCGCATCGGGCAAGCGACTGGTGGGCGCCTCGACCATCACCCAGCAGGTGGCCAAAAACTTTCTGCTATCCGCCGATGTTACGTTCGAGCGCAAAATCAAAGAAGCGATCCTGGCCTTCCGCATCGAGCGGGCGCTGTCGAAGCAGCGCATATTAGAGTTATATCTAAACGAGATTTATCTGGGTTTCGGCTCTTACGGCGTGGCGGCGGCGGCGCTCAATTATTTCAACAAATCCCTCAATCAGCTGGATATCGCCGAAGCCGCGTTTCTGGCCGCCTTGCCCAAGGCGCCCAACAATTACAACCCGATCAGGCGCCCCAAAGCCGCCCTTGGACGGCGCGACTGGGTGGTTGGGCGCATGCTGGATGACGGCGTCATTTCGGCGGATGAAGCCAAATATGCGCGCGCGCGTCTGATCGGCGTCTCCCGCCGCGACGAGGCCGAGTTTGTGCAAGGCGACTATTTCGCCGAGGAAGTGCGCCGCGAACTGGTCAGCCGCTATGGCGAGGATCAGCTATACGATGGCGGTTTGTCGGTGCGCACCACTCTTGATCCCAAATATCAGAAAATCGCCGATCATGTCTTGAAGGCCGGTCTCATCGCCTATGACCGGCGTCATGGCTGGCGGGGGGCGCTCGCCAATATCCCGCCCGGCCAGGCCTGGCACGGCGCCTTGTTGTCTGTGCCGGCGCCGAAAGGCAAGGGCAACTGGCACATGGCGATTGTGCGCACCATTACCGCTGGCGCCGCCCATATCGGGCTGGACGATGGTTCTACCGGGTTCATACCGCTGGCCGAATTGAAATGGGCGCGGGCGTGGGCAAAGGGCGAGCGCCTCGGTCCCCGCGTCAAGGCCGCCGATCAGGTGCTGGCCCAGGGCGACGTCATATTGGTGGAGCGGGTGCACAAAAATGCCAAAGGCGTCGTCTATGCGCCGGAGACCTATGGGCTCCGCCAAATCCCGGAAATTGAGGGCGCGCTGGTGGCGCTGGACCCGCACACCGGGCGCATCCTGGCTATGTCGGGCGGTTACTATTTCGAGAAAAGCCAATTCAACCGGGCGGTCCAGGCGTTGCGCCAGCCCGGCTCCGCGTTCAAGCCGTTCGTGTATCTGACCGCCCTCGACAAGGGCTTTACGCCGTCGACGCTGATCCTGGATGCGCCGTTCGTGATCGATCAAGGCCCGGGTCTGCCGAAATGGCGGCCAGCCAACTACACCAAGAAATTCTACGGGCCGAGCACCATGCGCCTCGGCATCGAGAAATCGCGCAACCTGATGACCGTGCGCCTGGCGCAGACCATTGGTATCGATGCTATCGCCGACGCCGCCAAGCGCTTCGGCGTCAATGCCAAATTGCCGCACCAGCTGTCCATGTCGCTGGGCGCCGGCGAGACCACCTTGCTGAAATTAACCGCCGGTTACGCCATGTTCGTCAATGGCGGCAAGTTCATCCAACCGACCTTGATCGACCGGGTTCAGGACCGCCATGGTAAGACAATTTTCAAACACGATACCCGCGTCTGCCCCAAATGTCAGGCCGATAGCTGGCTTGGCCAAGCGGTGCCGAAGGGGCCCGATGCGCGCAAAAAAGTGACCGATCCGGAAAGCGCCTATCAAATCGTCTCCATGTTGCAGGGCGTGGTCGAGCGCGGCACCGGGCGCCGTATCCGCACCGTCGGCAAGCCCATCGCCGGCAAGACCGGCACCACCAACAAGGCCCTCGATACCTGGTTTATTGGCTTTACCCCTGATTTGGCGCTGGGTGTGTTCGCCGGCTTCGATCAGCCGCGCTCGTTGGGGCGGCGCGAACAGGGCGCGTCGGTTGCCGCGCCGGTGTTCCGCGATTTTATGGCCGCCGCGCTGAAAGGCAAACCGGCGATCCCGTTCCGGGTGCCAAGTGGCATTCATCTGGTGCGTGTCGACAGTGTCTCCGGCCGCCCGGCCCGGCCCGGCGACAAGAACGTCATTCTAGAGGCGTTCAAGCAAGGCACAATCCCGACCGGCGGCGAGAGCGTGCTTGAGGGCATATCGGAAACCCCGGTCGCGGCCCCCAAGACCGGCACCGGCGGGCTTTATTGAATATGACCGGCACCGGCGGGCTTTATTGAGCAGGCGGTAGCGTCATTGGTTCGGTGCTGCCGCGAGAATGTTGGTGGCTCGCTCTAACCCCCAGCCTGTTCAGCGTCGGCCATGCGTTGGACGATCCGGCGCATGGCGACGGCACCTTTGTCTGCCAAGACGTTGGCTTCGCGAAAGCCGGCGCGGTCTTCTTTCGCCCATTGCTGCTCCATCCAATCGATAGCGTCGGCATCCTCGGTAAACACCGCACGGGTGGAATCGCTGTAAAATTTATCCCATTTTTTGACCGTGGGATTGAAATCGCGCGCGAAAATCCACCAGTAATGGGTCGTGTATTGGCTTTCCGGGGTAATCAGATGGAGAATGTGCGCGTGATAATCGTTGCGCCCGCCCTGCGTTCCCGCCGGATCGTTCATCAAAGTTACGGCCTCGTGGAATCCGGGGGTAACGAACGCCGAGTGGGCCTGTCGGTTAACAACGGTTTTGCCCAAGCCGGTTGCTTCACTGTGGAGACCGGGCAGCGGCTCGCCGAGATTGATGCGGTAATTATCGACCGTGTTGCCATCCTCCGTCACATCGATTTTGGCTTCGGCGAAATTCGGTGTGCCCAGAACGGCGCCGTGCAGAAATTGGAAATGCGTGATGTCCATGAGGTTTTCGTGGATAGCAAGATAGTTGCCATCCAGATGATAATAGCCATCGCCATACCCCCAGGCATCGTCATTGACCCAGTCATAATCCGGAATTTGATCCGCATCGGCCTTATCCGGATCGCCTGGCCAAACCCACAGGAAAGGAGATCGTTCGACGACGGGGTAGTGCTGGATCTTGATCGAAGAAGGATCCTTATTTGGCGCCGAGGGAATTTTCACGCAAGAACCTTCGGAATTGTAGGTCAGGCCGTGATAATTGCACTGGATGGTATCGTTATTGTGAAGCACGCTGCGGTGAAGGGGAAAGCAGCGATGCGCACAACGGTTTTGCAGCGCCGTTACGGCGCCGGACTGGGTCCTGAAATAGACCAGATCATGGCCGAGGATCATACGATTTTTGAGCGCATGTTCGACGTCACCGGCCCAATCAAGAATGTACCAGCAGTTCTGGATCAGCGGCGTATCCCGGTCGGCGATCTTTGCGTTCGATCCCGCATTCGTATTGGCGGCAATTCTGGTGGCATCGGCGAACTTCTTGACCACCGGTGATATGGGAAATTCGGCTATAGTCTCAGGCATATTCAACTCCTTCATACCGCTCTGCCCTGGCCGTTTGTTGAATGATGCGGCCCATGTCAGCGGCGTTTTCTAGCTGCGGACAATCATAGCGGAACTAGAGGTGCAGGCAATCAATCAACAATCGGCATTAAACATTATTTGTCGGAGGCTTCGGACTTGTCCCGCGCGGCGGCAGTCTCATCGCGCATCAGCCGGCGGCTGATGGGGAAGAGATGCAAATTGTATCGTTCAGAGATCAACCCCCAGACGCCGCCGGGCGCCTTGAGCATGATCGCCACCGCGATGACGCCCATCAAGATCAGATAGAGCGATCCGAAATCGGCGAACAATTCGCGCAGCAATATATAGATCAACATGCCGATGATCGGCCCTTCGATAGTGCCGATGCCGCCGACCACGACCATAAAGATGACCACCACCGTCCAATCGTTGACACTGAAACCCGCCTCCGGCGACAGCCGCAGCTTTTGCAGGAAGATCAACGAGCCGACCAGCCCTGTACAGGTGGCGGTGGCGACATAGATGAACAGCTTGGTGCGAAATACATTGACGCCGAGGCTGCCCGATGCGGGTTCGGAATCCCGGATCGCGGTCAATGCCAATCCCTGGCGCGAGCGCAAAATAATATAGACGACGGCGAAAATGATGGTGCAGATACCCAGCGACATCCAATATTCGAGGGTTTCGCGGCCATCCCGGCTCGATGACACTTGGCGCACGATGGCCGGCGTCAACGACATCCCCGAGCCGGCGCCCAGTTCTTCGATCAGGCTGGCGCCGAGGGCGAATATTTCCGCGACCACCCAAGTGCCGATGGCGAAGTAATGGCCGCGCAGCCGGAACACGACGAAGGCAACGGGGATCGAAATCAAACCGGCGAACGGCCCGGCCAGCGCCATGGCGCCATAGACATGAACGCCGAGCGAGCTGGTCAGGTAGAAGAACGCATAGGCGCCGAGCCCGATAAAGGCCTGCTGGCCGACCGACACCAGCCCGGCATAACCGGCGAGCAGGTTCCACAGCATGGCGAGCGCCAGATAGTAGGCCATTTCGGCAGCCAGGCGCATATCGCCGGGACCGCCCCACCAGGGCAGCGCCACCAGCCCAAGAAGCGCAATCACCGCCGCCATGGAGAATATCCGGCTGGCCCGCGTGCCGCGTTCGATTTGTACCTGGCTCATATTCAATCTCTCGTCCGCGGGAACAGCCCGCTTGGCCGAATGATCAATATGACGATAAACGCCAGGTGCCCCGCCAATATTTGCCAGGTCGGCGACAAGGCCGCGCCCACTGCCTGGGCCAGACCTAAGACAATGCCGCCGATCAGTGTGCCCCAAATATTGCCTAAGCCGCCGATGATCACCGCTTCGAAGGCCAGAATAAGCCGGATCGGCCCGGCCGCCGGATCGAAGTTCGTGCGGATGGCGAACAATACGGCGGCCAGCGCCGTGAAGGCCATGGCGATAGCCATCGCCAGCGCAAACAGGTGGCGCTTGTTGATGCCGAGCAGCTCGGCGGTGTCGGCATCGTCGGAGACGGCGCGAAAGGCGCGCCCCAATGCGGTTTTGTAAAACAGCAATTGCAACCCGCCGATGGAAAGAACGGCGACGCCGAACGTGATCAGGGGAAAGACGCCGACCGACATGTCGCCAGGAAATACGATGCTCTGGGTTTCGATGGCGCCCAGTTTCAGCCGGTGGGTATAGGCGCCGAAACTGAGCAGCAATCCGTTCTGGATGATCACGGAAATACCAAACGTCACCAGCAGCGGCGGCAGCAACCCGCCCTCCAGGGTGAAATTAAGCAGCCCCCGTTGCAGGGCGTAGCCGAACAGGAACATGGTCGGCAAAATGACCAGCAATCCGGTTATGGGATCCAACCCGGTGAATTCCACCACGATCATGGCAACATAGGCGGACAGCACGATAAGATCGCCGTGGGCGATATTGACCAGCCGCATGATGCCGAACGACAAAGATAGACCGATGGCGAACAGTCCGTACAGTCCGCCCAAAAGGCAGCCCTGCACCAGTATGTTGACCCAATCCATCATGTCCGTCTATAGCCCGAAATACGCGGCGGTGATCGCTTCTTGGTCGAAGCCGTCTTTGGCTGCGGTAAGACCGATACGCCCCTCCTGGAAGCAGTAGAACCGTGAGGATGCCTCGATGGCGCGCCTGATATCCTGCTCGACGATGATCACCGTCGTGCCCTCCGCGGTAATGGCGCCCAGGCAATCATAGATGTTCTGGATGACTACCGGCGCCAATCCGAGCGACAGCTCGTCGCACAGCAATAGCCTTGGGTTGCACATCAGCGCCCGGCCTATGGCCGCCATTTGCTGCTGGCCGCCGGACAGCGACGGCGCCGGCAAATTGCGAAGCTCCAGCAAAACCGGGAACAGATCGTACACCCGTTTCAGGCTCCATGGACCCGGGCGCCCGCAATATCCGCCAAGCGCCAAGTTTTCCTCGACCGTCAGGCTGGGGAAAAGGCGGCGTCCTTCGGGCACCATGGCGATGCCGAGCCGCACCAGTTCGTGCGGCGTATGCTGGCCGATGGATTGGCCGTCATATTCGACCATATCGGGTTCGGACGCCAAGGCACCGGCGACGGCGCGCAGGAACGTGGTCTTGCCGGCGCCGTTGGCGCCTATGATGGCGATTGTTTCGCCTTCCTCCACAGTCAGATCGATGCCGAACAGGGCTTGGAAATCGCCGTAGTAGGCCGACAGATTGTGGGTGGCCAAAAGGCTCATGCGGCCGGGATTCCCATATAGACTTCGCGCACCTCGGCGTCGTTCATGACGGTATGCGGATCGCCATCGGCGATCTTGCGGCCGAAGTTCATGACCACCAGACGGCTGGCGATGGACAAAAGCGCGTGCACAATATGTTCGATCCAGATGATCGTGGTGCCGCCGGCATGGATGGCGCGGATGGTTTCCACCAGCGCGTTGCATTCATGCTCGGTCAACCCGCCGGCAATTTCATCGAGCAGCAAAAGTTTCGGCCGTGTCGCAAGGGCGCGGGCCAGCTCCAGCCGTTTGCGCTGCAATAAGGTAAGGCTGCGCGCCATCACATTGGCCTTGTCCGATAGCCCGGTGATATGCAGCACCTCGGCGCAATATTGGTACGCGTCCTGTTCAGCCATGCGGCCGCCGAAGTTGGCGCCAACCAGCAGGTTTTCATAAACCGACATATTGGTGAACGGGTGCGGTATCTGGTACGACCGCCCGATACCTAGGCGCGAACGCAAGTGCGGCGCCAAGCCGGTAATATCGCTGCCTTGAAAGTGGACGTGGCCGCCGTTGGGGCGCACATCGCCCGTGACCAGGTTGAACATGGTCGATTTGCCCGCCCCGTTGGGGCCGATGATGGCCAGCGCCTCACCCTCTTCGACCGACAGCGTCAGTGCGTCCACGGCCAGAAGGGCACCGTAGGTCTTGGACATTTGGTCAATTTCGAGAAGGGCGGCCATGAATTGCCTTGTCGTTCGGCAACGGCCACCGCCGGAATGGCGGTGGCCGCAACACTAACAGTTCTGCCAGTTCGATAATCGGCTACGCTTATGCGTACCGGAGCGGTTCGAACTCACTATCAAGCGGAATATCTTTTGCGTGTCCGTTGAATACATTGTGCAGATCGTAATCGAACTTTTTGCCCTTTTTCCACTGGCCACCGACCAGCGGCGTGGTGCAGACATTTTTCACCGGGTTGAGCGGTCCGCCCTTCCAGGTGATTTTGCCAACCAGCGAATCGTAATCGGTTTCGGTGATCGCCTTCAGGATGTCAGCCGGCTTGAGACTGGCCGAGCGTTTGAGGGCGTCGATGGCGACCTCGATATTGGCGTGCTTGAAGCCAATGGGCTGGGTCCATTGTTTGCCGGTAGCTTTGGTATAGGCGTCGCAGAATTGTTGCGCCGTCTGCCCGGTCAGGCCCGAGCGGTAGGGATGGTGTTGCGACCACCAGACTTCGGTCGAAATACCTTCGCCGCGTTTGCCCAGCGCTTCGACG
This sequence comes from Rhodospirillaceae bacterium, assembly GCA_018674495.1. Lineage (GTDB taxonomy): Bacteria > Pseudomonadota > Alphaproteobacteria > Rhodospirillales > UBA2165. Next base: position 18,967 of record JABHAA010000040.1, read on the forward strand.
GCGGTCGGGAACAACACCGCTTTCGGCGGCGTCATGATCTTCGGCTGATAGCCTTGCTGGGCACACTGGGTCCAGAAAGTGGCAAACTGTGGCGGGTTGAAGATGCCGCAGGCAATGTCAGCACCGTTTTTCTTGAATCCCCGAATTTGGGCGGTGAAGTCGTCCGAATGGGGCGGGTAGAGACCGAGCTGACGGACGTCGAAGCCCTTGGCGCGGAACGCCGGCGGCATACCGTGGTCGCCATTGGCGGCGATGCCGTCGGGATCGTTGGTAAACACGGTGGCGACGACCTTGTTGCTTGGCATGGTTAGCCACATATCGGCAAACAGGTTGGCCACCTGATCGAAGCCCCAGAAGAAGTGGTAGGTCCACTCGAACCCGACCTTCGGATTGCCGCGCCGGCCAAAGAAATAAGCCTGCCACGGATCGTCGGCGGTGATGCACGGCACGCCGTTCAGCTCGCACTGGTCAGCCACCGGGTTGGTGGTGTCGGAGGTCGACGAGGCGACCATGATATCGATGCGGTCTTTGTTGATCAGTTGCGCCGCAACCTCGGACGCCCGGTTCGGGTTGGATTGGCTGTCCTTATAAATAATCTCGACCGGATGGGTCTGGCCGCCAACTTTAATGCCGTCTTTAAGCGTTTTGCGGATGGCGCTAAGCACGAAACGGTCGGCCTCGCCGAAGGCGGCGATGGGTCCGGTTTCCGGTGAGACCATGCCGATCTTGATTGGCCGCGCCGCGCCGAACACAGCCGGCGCCGGAAAGGCGGAAACGGCGGCGCCGACGGCAATCGCGCTAGCGCTGGTTTTCAGAAGTTTGCGCCGGCTGATGCCTTTGCCGGCCTTGGATCCGTTAACTTTCGCGTTCATAATTTATCACCCCATTATTAAAAGAATTCCGCCAGCCTCATGGTTTGTTTTGCAGACATGACCATTTTATCCTGGCGGAGAAATTCAATAAAATTTCCATGGATATATTACCCATTCAAAACTGCACTTAGCCACAAATAATTTTGCGGACCGAATATCAAGAGGGACGAAATGGCGGACGAAAATATCATCTGGCCGGTGAAGACCCGGGAAATTCAAAATTGGGCAATGGATTCCACCTATTGGAATGATTTCGAAATTCGTGACGACGATATTATCGTCAGCACGTGGCAGAAGGCGGGCACCACCTGGGTTCAACAAATTCTCGCGCAATTTATCTTCGATGGCGAAACCGAAGGCATGCCGATTGCCGATATTTCCCCGTGGCTGGATTTGCGCCTACCGCCCCTCGAAGACAAGCTGCCGGACATCATCGCGCAAAAACACCGGCGCTTTTTAAAAACGCATCTGCCGGTGGATGCGCTGGTCTATTCGCAAAAGGCAAAATACATCTACATCGCCCGCGATGGCCGCGACTGCATGTGGTCCCTGTTTAATCACCATCACGCTTTTAACGATGTCCTGTATGACGCGGTGAAGGCGTTGCCGGATTTCGGCCCGGTGATCGAGCGGCCCCGGACCAACGATGTAAGGCAATATTACCTGGATTGGTTCAACGACAACGGCTTCCAATTTTGGCCGTTCTGGGAAAACATTCGCACCTGGTGGGAAATCCGCGCGCTTCCCAATGTCTATTTCCTGCATTTTCAAAACCTGGTGGACGACATGGAAGGCCAGATGCGCAAACTTGCCGCGTTCCTGGATTTTTCCATCGATGAGGCCAAATGGGATAAGATGGTCCATCATTGCAGCTTCGATTATATGAAGGCGAATGCGACCCTAAGCACGCCTCTCGGCGGCGTCATCTTTGACGGCGGCGCTAAGTCTTTCGTCAACAAGGGCACCAATGACCGGTGGCGTGGCACCCTGACCGCCGAAGATATCGCAGCCTACGAGGCGCGGGCGATTGACGAGCTGGGCGCCGCCTGTGCCCATTGGCTGGAAACCGGAGAGTTTCTGGATGGGCAATGACCGGCCCGGGCGACCGGTATTCAGCGGACGATAAATTTTTCGCCGCGACAGGAACGCTCCCGGCCCGCATCGGTTCTTGCGGGCGAGGCGGCCAGCCAGTAAAAGCCATCATCGCAACGCCACCGGAATACCCATCATCATGCGCGCCGAATTCGAATCCCTGGTTACATCCATCAAGCAGTCCGTCGAGCTGTTGAGGAGGCGTCTTTGACTATGATGAGGCCTTACGCAAACTCGACGAATTAAACGCCCTCTCCGAGGAGCCCAGCCTCTGGGATGATCCGGCCAATGCGCAAAGCGTCATGCGCCAGCGAGGCCGGCTGGAAAGCGGCATCAAGGCGGTCGATGATATCGAGCGCGATCTCGCCGACAATGTGGAATTGATCGAACTCGGCGAGGCCGAGGGCGATCAAGGCGTTGTCGATGAGGCCGAGGCGGCCTTGCGGCAACTGTCCATCCAGGTGGATGCGGCGCGTCTGCAGGCATTGCTGTCCGGCGAGGTGGACGGCAACGACTGTTATGTGGAAATTCACGCCGGCGCCGGCGGCACCGAGGCCCAGGATTGGGCCGGAATATTGGAGCGCATGTATACCCGCTGGGCGGACAAGCGCGGCTTCAAGATCGAATGGCTGGAACAAAGCTCTGGCGAAGAAGCGGGCATAAAATCGTGCACCCTGAAAATTCTCGGTGAAGATTCCTACGGCTGGATGAAGACCGAAAGCGGCGTCCACCGTCTGGTCCGCATTTCGCCCTTCGATGCCTCGGCCCGGCGCCATACCAGCTTTGCTTCGGTCTGGGTCTATCCGGTGATCGACGACAATATCGAGATCGAGGTCGAGGATAAGGATCTGCGCATCGATACCTACCGGGCGTCCGGCGCCGGCGGCCAGCACGTTAACAAAACCGACAGCGCCGTCCGCATCACCCATCTGCCCTCCGGCATCGTCGTCCAGTGCCAGAACGACCGCTCCCAGCACCGCAATCGGGCAGCAGCCTACGATATGTTGCGCGCCCGGCTTTATGAGGCGGAGTTGCAACGACGCGAAGACGATGCTCAGGCCGAACACGAATCTAAATCCGATATCGGCTGGGGCCATCAGATTCGCTCCTACGTTTTGCAGCCCTACCAGATGGTCAAGGATTTGCGTACCGGCGTCGAAACCTCGAACACCAACGCGGTGCTCGACGGCGAGTTGGATATGTTCATGGCCGCCATGTTGGCATCGCGCATCGAAGACGGCGAAGCGGCGGGTTAGATCGCCAGCGGCTCATACCAGGCGGCATCGAAACCGGCGGCGGCGCGGGCCTCGGTCGCAAAGGGCGCTTTCAAATTGCCCTTGAAGCGGGCGCGCACCAAATCCTGATAACTGGATTTGGGCTCCAATCCGCGAACCTCGCAAATATGTTCGAACCAGCGGACGCCGGCGGCCACGTGCGGAATTTCCTCCGCCGCTATCTCAGCCAAAATTGCGGCGGCGTCTGTGTCGCCATTTTCGGTCAGCTTGGAAATGGCCGCCGGTGTGGTGTCCAGCCCGCGCGCCTCCAGCACCAGCGGCACCAGGGCAAGGCGTGCCAAAATATCGTCGCTGGTCTCCAACGCCGCTTCCCACAGACCATCGTGGGCCGGCAGATCGCCATAGGCGGCGCCGGCGCGCTCCAGATAATCGGCCAGCAATTGGAAGTGGCGGGCTTCGTCGGCGGCGACACCCACCCATTCCGCATAGAACTGCGCCGGCAATTCTTCGTGCGTGAAGCGAGCCACCATATCCCAGGCCAGATCGATGGCATTCAACTCGATATGGGCGATGGCGTGGATGAAGGCAATGCGGCCTTCCGCGCTACCGAAGCGCCGCCGCTTCATATCGCCGGGCCGGCAAAGCTGAGGCCGTTCGGGGCGGGCGGGGCGCTCCGGCGGGCAGGCGGCGCCGATCTCCGATAAAGTTCCCGCCGCCCATTGGCTCGCATAAAGGGCGCTAAGGCGCACCTTCTCCGCCGGATCGGCGGCGTTCAAGACTTCGCAGGCGGCTTCGGATAGGAACGCGGCCATCAGGGTTCCGATGAGCCGATGATCGCGGCGAACAGCGCCAACACCTGGCTGGCGGTATCTTCCATGAGCGCTTCCAGGGATTGGAAATCGGGAGCGCCGGCGCCTCGCACCAGGGCTTGTTTCAGCGCCTCGGGTATATCTGCGCCGGTTTCGATCACGCCGGGCATGGTCAGACGCAACAGACCCTGGATCGATTGCCAGAGCGCCAGAGCACGGCGCAAGGTGGCGCCATCGTCGGCGGCGATTTGGCCTTCAACTTCGAGCCGGGTGAGAGCATCCATGGTATTGGTGGACAGAACGGCGGGCGTGGCGTGGGCGTGGCGGAGTTGCAGATATTGGACAATGAACTCGATATCGACGAGGCCGCCGCGGATATACTTCACCTCCCACAAGGTTTCGGTGTGGTGCTCCTTGTCGATCCTTTGCCGCATTTCAGCGATATCGGCAACAAGCTTTGCCGGGTCCCGCTCCGCCTGCAGCGCGGCTTCGGCGACGCGCTCGATTTTGGCGGTCAGCGCGGCATCGCCGCAAAGGACGCGCCCGCGCGCCAATGCCATATGCTCCCACGTCCAGGCGCTTTCTTCGTGATATTTGGTAAAGGCGGTGATGTGCGATGCAATCGGCCCGGCATTGCCCGAAGGACGAAGGCGCATATCAACTTCGTACAGCCGGCCCTCGGCGGTGGGCGCCGTGATGGCGTTGATCAGGCGCTGGCACAGACGCGCATAATAGCGGGACGGATCGATGGGCGTGGGCCCGTCCGAGGCAGCCGTACCCTCTTTATGGTCATAGATAAAGATCAGATCCATGTCCGACGCCGGCGTCATCTCGCGCCCACCGAGCTTGCCCAAGGCAACGATGGCCCACTGATTGCCGGGGACATGGCCATGCTTGAGGGCGAATTCGTCGGCGACTTTTTGCGACAATTGGGTGATCACCGTTTGCGCGATGTCGCTCAAACTATTCCCGGCGATGTCCCAGCTGATGAGATGGCGCAAGCTCTGTACGCCGACTTGAAGTTTGGCATCGTTGGCCCAGCGCCGGCAGATGTCGAGCACGTCCTCGAAATCTTTGGCGCTGCCAAGCTGGGCGGCGAGGGCCTCGTTCATGACCGAGGCGGTTGGCGGCGGCTCGAAAAAATCGGGCGACAGCACGCTTTCCAGGGCCGCCGGGTTGCGCTCCAAATGTTCGGCCAACTTCGGCGCGCCGCCCATGATCTCGGCGACCAGCTCCAGCAATCGCGGGTTGGCGTGGAACATGGAAAACAACTGCACACCGCCGGGCAGGCGGGCGACAAAATCATCGAAGCGGGAAAAGGCGCCGTCCGGGTCCGGCGTGCCGGCAAAGGCGGCCAGGATCGCCGGCATCAATTCGGTCAGGATCTGGCGGGCGCGTTCGGTGCGCGTTGCTCGGCTGCGGCCCCGGTGCCAACCCCGGATGCGCGACGCGACGCCGCGCGGCTCCCGGTAGCCGAGCGTCTCCAACGTATTCAAGGTGTCGGGATCGTCGTCGGAGCCGGTGAAGATCAGATTGCCGGCGATCTCCGCGCCGCCGGAAAGGTCCGGCGCTTCTTCGAACAGGGCCGCGTAATGGCCTTCCACCCGGCGCAGATGGAATAATATGTCGGTGCGGAAGGCGCCTGCCTCGGCGTAACCCAAAAACGCCGCCAGCGCCGCCACGCCTTCTTCGTTTTTCGGCAAGGCGTGAGTTTGCTGGTCATCGATCATTTGCAAATGATGCTCGACGCGGCGGAGATACCAATAGGTTTCGGTCAGCTCGGCGGCGGCCTCGTTCGAAATCAGCGCCGCCTCGGCCAGCAATGCCAGCGCGGCGCATGTGGACCGGTTGCGTAAATTTGGATTGCGCCCGCCCCAGATAAGCTGCTGGGTCTGGGCGAAAAATTCCACCTCGCGGATGCCGCCCCGGCCGATCTTGACGTCGTGGCCTTCAATAGCAATCTCGCCGCCGCCTCGGTGGGCGTTGATCTGGCGTTTGATGGAATGAACGTCGCGGATCGCGGCGAAGTCCAGATTCTTGCGCCAGATGAAGGGCAATAGTTTCTTGCGGAATTTTTCCCCGGCATCGCGGTCGCCGGCGATCTGGCGCGCCTTGATCATCGCTGCCCGCTCCCAGTTCTGGCCGACGCTTTCGTAATAGGCTTCGGCGGCGAGCACCGAGATGGCCGGCGGCGTCGAAGACGGATCGGGGCGGAGGCGGATATCGGTCCTGAATACATAGCCGTCTTCGGTCCGCTCGGTCAGGATGTTGACCAGATCGCGGGCCAGCCGCGCGAAGTTCTGCTGTAACCGCTCCGGCTGGACGCTGGCGACGGCGCCTGGGTCAAACAGGATGATCAGATCGATATCGCTGGAATAATTCAGCTCCCTGGCGCCAAGCTTGCCGAGGCCGAGAACGATCAAACCCGATGACGCCGCCGCGTTCTCCGGTTCCGGCAACTCGATTGCGCCTTTTTTGGCGAGGCGGGCGAGCAGGAAATTTGCCGTTTTGGCAACGCAGATTTCGGCAAACCGGCTCAGCTCGCTTGTGACCCGGTCCTGATCCCAGACGCGCGCGATATCGGCCGCGGCGATGCTTAGCGCGGCGCGCCGTTTGGCGATGCGCATCTGTTTTTTGAGGGCGCCGTCATCGGCCAAATCCGGCGCCGCCGATTGGAGCGTATCTGCAATCCCGATGAGGGCCGCCTCGGGGCCCGATTCGAATAATTCGGCGGTAAATTCCGGCTCGCGCACGGCGCATTGTGTCAAAAATGGGCTGTTGCCGAATAAAGCCGCCAAAAGCGCGCCGGCGCCCGGATCATCGGCGAGGCGCTGCAAATCCGCGATAAGTCCCTGATTTTCGCTTTTCCCTGCGGCCTCCAGAAGCCGTTGCAGGCCCACCGCTGCCTGTTCCGTATCGAAGGCGCGGGGCAAATCTCCCCCATCGGCTGCTTGGCAGAATTGATGCATTTTCAAACGATCCAATTTGGGCCAGACTGCGGGAGCGCGCAACAGTGGTCAAGCGGCACCGGCGGCGGGTGATCCTGGCCGGGGCGGAGATGTCTTTGTGATCCGGCGATTATTTCATTTTACCTTTCAGTTCATCGGCGTTCTGGCCGTGGGTTTCGCCATTGCACTGATCGCGTTTTTCTGGCGCTTGAGCTCGGGTCCGCTTTCGATTGCCTATTTCACGCCCTATTTCGAAAGCGCTCTGTCGTCTGAACTCGGCAAATTAAGGATCGAAATCAATGACACCATCCTGACCTGGGCCGGGGTCGGACGGACCTTGGAAATCCGCCTGCTCGGCGCGCAGGCGCTCGGCCCCAATCAAAAGGTGATCGCCGAAATTCCGGAGCTTTCGGTATCCTTGAGCGCGGCGGCGTTGCTGAAGGGCCGTCTTGCGCCCAAGACTTTGTCCATATCGGGGCCCAGCCTCAAAATCGTCCGCACCAAGGCCGGCCAGCTTAACTTCGGTTTTGACGGCGCCGGCGGCGGCGCCAACGATCTGGCGCGGACCGTGGTCGCCGGGCTTTTGGAACGCTCAAAAGGCGTGCGTGCCATCGACTATCTGACACGCCTGAATATTCTCGGCGCCCATCTAAGCATCGATGATAGGGCGCTCGGTTTCGTCTGGGATGCGCCCAACGCCAATATCGTGCTCAGACGTACCGATAAGGGCATGGCCGGCGAGACCGATCTTGCTTTACGCATCGGCGACAAATCGGCGGCCTTCAAGATCAGCGCCGATTATGACATATCGGCGAAATTGCTGGCCATCGGCGCCACCTTCGCCGACTTCAATCCCAGCCTGCTGGCCGGCGTCTCCAAACAAGCGCAGATTTTGCGCCTGGCCAATTTTCCGGCGAACGGGACGGCGGCGGTGGTCACCGGGCTGGACGGGACGCTCAAATCGGCGCGCTTCGATATTACGGCGGGGCCCGGAATCATCGGCGGCGGCCGGGCGGCGGCGATGCAACTGAAGGTGAAATCGGGCCGCTTGACCGGGCGCTACGATCAGGCTGGTGACATTCTGGACATCGATATTCTGTCGCTCGATCTGGGGCCAAAAGGCCAAATCAAAATCCCGGCGCCCATCGATCATATAATGCCGCTCACCAAAATCAGCCTCAAGGGGCGCTATTCCAAATCGGTGGACCGGATCGACCTGGAAAACATCGAAATCGACACACCCGGGCCTAAGATACGCGGCAATGCGGTGCTTCAGGAAATTGGCGAGGAGCTTTCCATCAACATGGATTTGACCGGCGCCGGCCTCGACACCGCAACCGGCGAATTATACTGGCCGGCGAAATTGGCGCCATTGGCGCGCCAATGGATCACCCGGAACGTCCGCACCGGCACCGTCGGCGACGCAAGGGTCCGGTTAAATGCCGGGTGGAGCAAGAGACAAGGCTTCAAAATTGTCTCCCTGGCCGGTGATATGCGGGCGCGCGGCCTGACCATCGATTATTTCTCGCCGATGCCGAAGGTCGTGGAAAGCGACGCTCACGCCAAGTTCGATCAAAAGCGGTTCGACATCACGGTGACCAGCGGCCGGGTCGGGACCACGGTCATCAAATCTGGGCATGTGCTGATCACCGGCTTGGACAAGATCGATCAGTTCACCGAAATCGAGGCGCGCACCGAAGGGCCGCTTGCCGAGGTGGTCGCCGCGCTGGACGGCGAGCCGCTGGATTTCGCGGCCAAATTCAACTTGCGCCCGAAGGCGGTCAAGGGCCGCGTCGCCACCAAGTTGAACCTCAAATTCCTGATGGAACGGGCGATGACCGCCGACACCATCAAGGTTAAGGCCACGTCCAAATTCCAGGACATTTCGGTGCCGGGGGCGGCTTTTGGCTTCGATCTGACCGAAGGAAATCTGGCCCTTCGGCTGGGCAACAAGGGCATGGAAGTGACCGGCAAAGCCCGCCTCAACCAAATTGCCACGGATTTTCTTTGGCGCGAAAAATTTGAAAAAGCCGATGTCCGATCCGAATACCGTATCAAGGCGAATTTGGCGGAAAAAGACTGGGCCGAAAAACTGGGCCTGAATATTCCCGATTTGGGCCGGCGCGCGGTTCAAGGCCCGATCGCGGCGGATTTGGATATCCGCATTAATGACAAGGGCGAGGGGCAACTTAATGCAAAACTTGGGCTGACGGATGCCAAACTTGCCCTCGCCAAATTTGGCTGGACCAAGGAGGCCGGCACGGATGCATCGGCGGAGCTTGCCGCCGTCTTTACCAAGCATCGTTTTCACAAAATATCCGAATTCCGCGTCGCCGGAGGCGGGCTTGATGTCCTCGGCTCAGCCAAATTCAAGGCCAGTGGCGAGGCGTCTGAAATCCGCATCGAGCAGTTCCAGCTTGCTGATACCGACGTCGCCGCCGTGGCAATCCCGGTTAAGGATCGGTGGGAAATCGATGTGCGCGGGCGCAGCCTTGATTTGCGCGGCTTCCTTGCCGATGACGAAGCGGCAGCCGAAGCAGAGCCGGAGCGGGGGCCCTCCTTAAGTATATCCATCAGCCTCGGCAAGGCCTTGCTCGACGGCGGCCAAAGCCTCGCCAACGTCACCGGAGCGGGGCTCTTTGATGGCTTGGTGTGGCAAAAAGCACAGTTTTCCGGCGCCATGGACACCGCCCGGAAAATCCATATCCAAATCACGCCGAACGGCGACAAGCGACACTTTGTGCTGACCAGTAAGGATGCTGGCGCCGCGCTTAAAGTTCTCGACTTCAACGACAACGTGGCCGGCGGGACTTTGCGCATCGACGCCAATTACCTTGGCATGATGCCGGCCAGTCCGCTTGAGGGCGTTCTGATTATCGACAAATTCCGTATATTGAACGCGCCGGTGTTCGTCCAGCTTTTGTCGATCGCGTCCCTGACCGGCATATTGGAGGCCCTCGGCGGCAACGGGCTGCAGTTTAACCAATTGGTGGTGCCGTTTGTTTCCGGCCCCGATCAAGTCCGCGTCAAGGACGCAAGGGCCACCGGCATCACCCTTGGCATCACCGCGTCGGGCAGCGTCGATACCAAAAACGAGACTATAGACCTCAAAGGCACGCTCATTCCGGCCTATTTGATCAACAGCGCCCTTGGCCGACTGCCCATCGTCGGGCCAATATTTTCCGGCGGGCAAAAGGGCGGCGGTGTGTTTGCCGCCGAGTTTCGGGTCAAGGGCAATGTGGATAAGCCCGAAGTTTCCACCAACCCCTTAACGGCCTTGGCGCCAGGCTTCCTGCGCAATTTCTTTAAAGTGTTCGAGCGTAAAGACGAGGCCAAAGGGGCCGATAAAAACACCGGCAGTAAAAACGGCAAGGATCGTCCCTAGCCGACGCGCACCATGGCGTGGCGTTTTTTGCCCGCCGACAGCTTGATGGCGCCGCTGGCGTCCAGATCATCGAGGGTGACGGCGCGGGTTTCATCGCTCACCGGCTGATCGTTAAGGCGCGCGCCCTGGCCCTTGATCAGGCGCCTGGCCTCGCCATTGGATTTGCAAAGCCCGGCGATGCAGAATATCTCGAACGCCGGGATGCCGGCACGCAACGCGTCTTCGGAAACTTCCGTGCTCGGCAGATCATTACCGGCGCCGCCTTTTTCAAACGTCTCCTCGGCGGTCGCGGCGGCATTTCTCGCGGCCTCGGCCCCGTGGCAAAGCGTTGTCGCCTCGAGGGCCAGGATTTTCTTGGCTTCGTTGATCTCGGCGCCGTCCAGCGCTTCCAGCCGTTCGATCTCGGCAATCGGCAATTCGGTGAACAGGCGCAGGAAGCGGCCCACATCGGCGTCTTCGGTGTTGCGCCAATATTGCCAAAAGTTATAGGCCGATAACTGATCGCTCGACAGCCAAACGGCGCCGTCGGCGGTCTTGCCCATCTTGGCGCCGGACGCGGTGGTCAGCAGCGGCGAGGTCAGCCCGTAGAGCGACGTTCCGTCCGTGCGGCGGCCCAATTCGACGCCGTTGATGATATTGCCCCACTGGTCCGAGCCGCCCATCTGCATGTCGCAACCATAACGCCGCGCCAGTTCCAGGAAATCATAGGCCTGCAAAATCATGTAGTTGAATTCGAGGAAGGTCAGCGGATGCTCCCGCTCCAACCGGGTCTTGACGCTGTCAAAGGTGAGCATGCGATTGATGGTGAAGTGGGGGCCGTATTCGCGCAGGAAAGGGATGTATTGCAGATCGTCCAGCCAATCGGCGTTGTTGGCCATCAGTGCATCGGAAGCGCCGTCGCCGAAATCAAGATAGCGCGAAAAGATGGATTTGATCGAGGTCAGGTTCTCGTTGATTTTGTCTTCGGTCAGGATTTGCCGGCTTTCGTCCTTGCCGGACGGATCGCCCACCTTGGTGGTGCCGCCGCCCATCAGAACGATAGGCCGGTGCCCGGTTTTCTGCAGCCAGCGCAAAAGCATGATCGGCATCAGCGAGCCCGCATGCAGGGACGGTGCCGTGCAATCGAAGCCGATATAGGCGGTCACGACTTTTTTGGCGGCCAGCGCATCGAGGGCGTCCAGATCCGTGCATTGATGCAGGAACCCGCGCTCGACAATGGTGCGCACAAAATCCGATTGATAGTCTGACATGTTTATTTCCGGCCTTGGTCCATGATTTATGGAGCGCGGCCCGTTTAGCACAGATTATCGGCGTTGAACAATGTGGGTTTTAATTGGATTGGGAAATTTTGAATTTTGAAGATAGCGCGAGGCGTAAACTAAATAAATTTTACCTCAATTTCAGAGCCATCTTTGTCTCGAAGAAGCAGCCTTTTACCCTGCTTCTCTTCCTTGGTTACCGTGTCCAGCAATGACAAGGCCCTTCGGATAACTTCCGTCATGGAGCCGGCGCCAATTCGCGTTTGGATTTCATCAATCGCCTCCTTCGTGTTCGGCGGCATCGTCAGGTGTAGTCTTTCCTGCTTTGTCATCGTCTTGGCCGGACTTCCATTTAAAGTACTCGCTGGCAACGGCAATGATGGCAATAGCCAAAAATGCGCCCAAAAGCAGTACCGTATCGTCGGCTTCCACACCCGCAACCGCCGCGAGGCCAAATATCGTCAGGTAGGCCAGGGCAACAGTCTCGTTCCGTGCCCGCCGAAAGACGTCGGTAATTACTTCTATCGTTGTCGGGCGACCCCATTGCGCTTCCAGAGGAAATTGATCAGGATCGACGCGTATTTCATGTTTGCTCTTCGGCTCGTGCAAAGCCCTTTCTCCTCTCCAACGGAGAGGAGTGGGCTAGTACGAGCGCCCGAGCGGGGTGGAAAATATGGACATTGGTCATATTACCCCCTCCTCTCGATGCACTCTTACTAGACTTCGTGAGCTTCGACATACTGATAAAATGCAGTACGCAGTTCTTTGGCGTCTGTAAGAATGTGTGAATCATTGCAATAAATTGCACCAAAGACCTCCCTCCAAATGTGGCAAAGCTACACTTTACTCGAACTCCACATTCGGAATTCATGCACATAAATTGCACATCTAATGTGTAAAGTCAATGTGAGATATCACTTCGTATGCAGATTGGCCTTATCTTCGCTAACTTAAATATTTATGTTGGGGCTGTCCTAGATAACGTCAATTATCTAGGGTGGCGATATGAAGCTAAAGCGTTGTCGTTTAACGGAAAAACAGCAGGACAGGTTGGTTGAATTTTTCGTCGGGGAGATGACGGCCCGCACGGCGGCCGATCTGGTTGGTATCAACAAGACCACCGGGGCCTATTTTTTCCACCGTCTGCGCGAGATCATTGCCTGGCAATTGGACGAAGCCTCGCCCCTAGCCGGTGAGGTCGAGGCCGATGAAAGTTACTTCGGTGGCAAGCGAAAGGGCAAGCGTGGCCGTGGCGCCGCCGGCAAGGTTCCCGTCTTCGGCATCCTCAAGCGCGGCGGCAAGGTCTACACCAAGATGATCCCCGACGCCCGCGCCGAGACCCTGATGCCGATCATAAACCGAATGATCCTGCCAGATAGCATCGTCTACACTGACACCTGGGCAAGCTACAACGCGCTCGACATATCGGACTTCCACCACGTTCGGATCAATCATTCGGAACTATTCGCCGACCAAAACAACCACATCAACGGGATCGAGAATTTCTGGAACCAGGCCAAGAGCCACATGCGCAAATTTAACGGCGTCCCGAAACAGAACTTTCACCTGTTTCTAAAGGAGTGCGAATGGCGCTTCAACGAGGGATCACCTAAGCAACTCTTGAAGCAGCTCAGGCAATGGATCAAAATGGCAAATCAAAGGTAGTTATCTAGGACAGCCCCTTTATGTTTTAGCTAACCGGCGTTGAACAATCCGCCTTTTGTTCAAGCGGCGTCCTTGGCGATTTTGCAGATCAAATGGCCTTTGAAGGACAGGGATTTGATGCCGGTTTTGGTTTTGGGGGATTTGTAGGTGATCTCAAATTCCAGGGCGCCGGTGGCGCGTTTCAGGCTGAGCCGGCCAAACCCTCTCCGCCAATTGGCGTTCGGGGTATTGAAGATGCCGCCCATGCCGCCGCCGAAAAAGGCGCTGACATCCGTCTTTTTATCGGAGATGAGAAAGAATTTTTGATCGATGCCGTGCCCTGACATCTGGATGGCGCCAAAGCCAGGCTTCTCTTTATCGGCAAAATTCACCGTCACATTATACGCGGCGGGATTTTTGCGGGCAGTGGCGGGCGGGGGTGTGACTTTCTTGGCGTAGCGGGGCGTTTCCGCCACGTTGCCGGTGCAGACCAGCCGGTTTGGGCCGCTATCGCTCAGCACCACAAGTCCAAAAATCATCGCCGATAAGAACGCCACCGCTTCACTCTTTGCTGTTGTTGCCTGCCCGACTTTGGGCCGGACACAGACTACATATCCGAGCCACCGCTTGCGATCAAATAGCGAACCGAGCTAGGTAAATATGCGTGGCCTGGAAGGTTGGAAATTTTATGACAGGGGATAGGCAATTGCGCGCCCTCGGATTGATGAGCGGCACCTCCATGGACGGCATCGATGCCGCCATTGTCGAAACCGATGGCGTGCGCATCCATCATCGCGGGCCATCCATATTTCTGCCCTATACGGAGGATTGGCGGGCGCGTCTTCGGGGCGCGGTTGCTGATGGGGCCGCCGATGAAGCGCTGATCGATGGGCTGACCCGGCTGCATGCCGAGGCGGTCCAGCGATGTTTGGCCGAAGCGGGGCTTGCGCCGCAATCCATCGACGTCATCGGCTTTCACGGCCAGACCATTTTACATGACCCGGCAAACGGCGTCACGTTGCAGATCGGCGACGGGGATTTGCTGGCGGCGCTTACTGGCGTGTCGGTGGTGTCCGATTTTCGCGGCAATGACGTGGCCGCCGGCGGCGAGGGCGCGCCCCTGGCGCCGATCATCCATTGTGTCCTCGGCCAGGAGCAGACGCGGCCTTTGGCGGTTCTCAATATCGGCGGCGTCGCCAACGTCACCTGGCTCGGGCGCGGCGCCGATGCGTCGAGCGGCCATCACATGCTGGCCTTTGATACCGGCCCCGGCAACGCCATGATCGATGATTGGGTGCGCGTGCACGCCGGTCTGGATTTCGATGCTGACGGGGCGCTGGCGGCGCGCGGCCAGGTGGATCAGGCGCGGCTAACGGCGCTTATGCAATATTCTTATTTTTCCAGGCCGCCGCCCAAATCCTTGGACCGCAATGAATTTGATGCATCCAACATGGATGGCTGTGGGCTCGAAGACGGCGCTGCCACTCTGGCGGCCTTCACCGCAGATAGTGTGGCCGCCGCCGCCGAACATTTTCCGGAACCGGTAAGCCAATGGATCATTTGCGGCGGCGGGCGCAAAAATGGAACGATCATGGCCTTGCTGGCGGAGCGGCTGGCGGCACCGGTGCGCGCCGCCGAAGACGCCGGCTGGGACGGCGATGCGCTGGAGGCGGAGGCCTTCGCCCTGATGGCGGTGCGTTCATTGAAAAACATGCCGATCAGTTTTCCGGGCACCACAGGCGTTAGCTCGCCGCTGACCGGTGGGCGCCTGCACCAGGTTTAAGCGTAATGGCCTACTCGGCGCTTGGCGCCGGCTCGCGGGCGGCCAGGGACGCCTTCAGATATTTGTTAACTTCGGTATCCAGCAGGTCGGTTTTTTCCTGATAGAAATGATCGGCGCCCTTGATGATGCTGTGATCGATGGTGATGTTTTTCTGGGTGCGCAGCTTTTGCACCAGCTTGGTCACCGATTCGCCCGGCACGTGCTGGTCATTGTCGCCAGAGACCAAAAGCCCCGATGACGGGCAGGGGGCCAGGAACGAGAAGTCTTCGGTATTGGCAGGCGGCGAGACGGCGACAAAGCCCTCGATCTCGGGCCGGCGCATCATGAGCTGCATGGCGATCAGCGCACCAAAGGAATAGCCGCCGATCCAGCAAAACGGACTGTTCGGATTGAATTGCTGTATCCAGTCAAAGGCGTAGGCGGCATCGCTCAATTCGCCGAAGCCGTTGTCAAAGACGCCCTGGGAGCGGCCGACGCCGCGAAAATTAAAGCGCATCACCGAAAAGCCGTACTCGACGAAGGTATTATAGAGAATATAAACGATTCGGTTGTTCATATTGCCGCCTTGCAGAGGATTAGGGTGCAAGACAATAGCAATCGGCGCTTCCGGGTTCTGGGCTTTGTGATAGCGGCCCTCGAGCCTGCCATCGGGTCCGTTAAATATGATTTCCGGCATGGTTTCCTAGCTTAGGTGATTAGATTTGTCGGTTAAATGGTAAAAATAAAAGAAATCAGCGTCAAATTAGTTGACCTAATTAGTAAGTTATATTATGTTTGCGTCACTTCAAGGGGATTAGGCTAAACGTCCGCTCCGCTGAATGTCGTTCAGCAGAACCGGTGCAACTGATCCTTTATGTAAAAGGCTGCGGATACTAACATAATGAAACCCACTTTATACAAGCGACTTATTGAAGATATCGATTCTTTTATGGCGCGCGATCCGGCGGCGCGGTCTCGCTGGGAAGTGGTCTTGTGTTATCCGGGCTATCACGCGCTTATGGGTTATCGGGTATCGAGCGCCCTTTGGCGGCTCAACTGGCGTCTGCTGGCGCGCTTTCTGTCGAACATATCGAAAATACTTTCCGGCATCGAAATTCATCCCGGCGCGACCATCGGGCGGCGCTTTTTTATCGATCACGGCACCGGCGTGGTGATCGGCGAAACCTCAGAAATCGGCGATGATGTCATGCTATATCAAGGGGTTACCCTTGGCGGCACGTCCTTGGAAAAAGGCAAGCGCCATCCGACCTTGGAAGATGGCGTGGTGGTCGGCTCCGGCGCCCAGGTTCTGGGCCCGTTGATCGTCGGCGCCGGCGCCCGCATCGGCGCCAACGCGGTGGTTTTGAAAGACGTCGAAAAGGGCGCCACCATGGTCGGCATCCCGGCCAAGATGGTGATGGCGCGCCCGAAAGAACCGGCTCCCGATTTTCCCGCCTATGGCGTGACCTCGGCGGAGCTACCCGATCCCATTGCGCGCTCCATGGATAGCATGCGCGTCCAGATCAACATGCTGATTGAGCGCATCGAGCAGCTGGAAGCGGAACGGGACGCCGCCGCCGAGCCGACGGACACCGATCATGATGCAACCCAAGAGACCAAATTTAAAAGTACCGGCGGTTAGCGCCGCCGAATTCCTATCAACGTTGATGCAAGCTTTAGCTAAGGAGAAAAACCTTGAAACTCAGTACAAAAGGACGTTACGCGGTTATGGCCATGGCCGATTTGGCCCGCCAAAGCGACGGCAGCCCGGTGGCGCTCGCCGACATTGCTGAGCGCCAGGACATATCGCTGTCCTATCTTGAGCAGTTGTTCGGCAAATTGCGCCGCGGCGCCCAGGTCAAAAGCGTTCGCGGACCCGGCGGCGGCTATATGCTGGCCCGCCCGGCGGACGAAATGCGGGTGTCCGATATCATCATGGCGGTGGACGAGCCGATCAAGGCAACACGCTGCACGCCCGGCTCACCTTCGGGGTGCCAGCCCGACCGCAGCCGCTGTCTGACCCATGATTTATGGGAAGAATTGGGCAATCAGATTTACCTGTTTCTCTCCTCGGTCACCCTTGGTGACATCATCAACAGCCATGTTTTGGGGCGCAGCGGTCAGTCCTTTATTATGGGCGGCGAAGCGGCTCCGACCGAAGGCCGCGAAACCATCCGCGGCGGACAGGTTCACGCCGCCGAATAATTCTTTGCGAATGTAAATATAGTCATGCGTTCCATATATTTAGATCACAACGCCACCACGCCCATGGCGCCGGCTGCCGCCGATGCCATGAACGCGGCCTTGCGCGAATGCGGCAACGCATCCTCGGTCCATTGGGCGGGCCGGCGTGCCCGCGCGCGCATCGATGGTGCCAGGGATGCCGTGGCAGCCCTTGTGGGTGCCGCGCCCGCCGATGTGGTTTTTACGTCTGGCGGCACCGAAGCCAACAATCTGGCTTTATGCGGCTTGGCCGGGCGCCGTCTGATCGTCAGCGCGGTGGAGCATGGCTCGGTTTTGGCTGCGCGCGCCGATGCGGAAATCTGCCCGGTGGACGAAGAAGGCCGGATTGAATTGGATGCTTTGCGGGATTTGCTGGGCGCAAGCCCGGCGCCGGCGTTGCTGTCGCTGATGGCCGCCAACAACGAGACCGGCGTCATCCAGCCGGTCGCGGAAGCCGCCGAAATTTGCCGCGAATTTGGCACCCTCGTTCATTGCGACGCGGTGCAAGCGGCTGGTAAAATGGCGCTGGATTGGCGCGATCTGGGCGCCGATCTGGTGAGCCTTTCGGCCCATAAAATTGGCGGCCCGCAAGGCGTCGGCGCACTGATCGTTGATGCCGGATCGGACCTCAAACCCATGATTTTGGGTGGCGGCCAGGAGCGCGGCTTGCGCGCCGGGACGGAAAATTTGCCCGGCATCGCCGGCTTTGGCGCCGCCGTTGGCACCTTGGCGGAAATAGCGCCGCTTGCACATATCAGAGACAGTATCGAGGACCGTATCGGCGCGGCTGCAAGAATTTATGGAGCCGGCGCGCCCCGGATCGGCAACACGTCCTGCATCGGCATGCAGGGCGTTCTGGCGGAAACCCAGGTGATGGCGTTTGATCTGGACGGCATCATGGTAAGCGCCGGCGCCGCCTGCTCGTCCGGCAAGGTTGCGCCGTCGCACGTGCTGAGCGCAATGGGCGCCACAGATGAGCAAGCTAATCAGGCGATCCGCGTCAGCCTCGGCTGGAACAGCGAAACCGCCGACGCCGATGAATTTGTTGCCGCCTGGTTGCGCATATATGCGCGCCTTGGGCCCAAGCAGGCCTCGGCGGCGTAGTAGGGGGTGGGAGAATGATCAGAGACAACAAAAAGCGACCGATATATCTGGACAACCACGCGACCACGCCGGTGGATCCCGCTGTGCTCGACGCAATGCTTCCTTATTTTGGGGAAAAGTTCGGCAATCCCCATTCGGGCACCCATTTTTACGGCTGGGAAGCACGTGAAGCAGTGGAACTGGCGCGCGAACAGGTGGCCGAGCTGATCGGCGCCGCGCCCGATGAGGTCTATTTCACCTCCGGCGCCACCGAAAGCAATAATCTGGCGATCAAGGGCATCGGGCGCATGTACCGGGGCCGCAAAGACCATATGGTTAGCTGCGTCTCCGAACATATGTGCGTACTGGATTCCCTGTTCAATATGGAAAGGGAAGGCGCATCCGTTACCTATCTGGATGTTGGCGCCGACGGCTTGATCGATCTTGATGCGCTGGCGGACGCCATCACCGACGCGACCATTCTGGTTTCCATCATGACCGTCCAGAACGAGATCGGCATCATTCAGCCGATGGCGGAGATCGGTGCCTTGTGCCGGGAGCGGGGCGTTTTTCTGCATACCGACGCAGCCCAGGCCACCGGCAAGATCACCATCGATGTGAAGGCCATGAATATCGATATTCTTAGCCTCACGGCGCACAAATATTACGGTCCCATGGGCATCGGCGCGCTTTACGTGGGGCGCAAACCGAAGGTGCGGCTGGAGCCGTTGTTCAGTGGCGGCGGCCAGGAAAACAACATGCGATCCGGAACCCTGCCGGCGCCGCTCTGTGTGGCCCTCGGCAAGGCCTCGGAGCTTGGTCTGGCAGCGCTGGAGAATGAGCCGGCGCGCCTGGGCGAAATGCGCGACCATCTTTTGGGGCGCCTGCAGGTGGCCTTGCCGGGTATCCATATCAACGGCTCCATGGCGCACCGGGTGCCGGGCAATCTGAATGTCAGCTTCGAAGGTGTGCGCGCCGAGGATATCATGGCGGCGGTGCCGGACGTGGCGGTATCAAGCGGGTCCGCCTGCTCGTCGGCATCGGACGAAAGCTCTTTTGTGCTGCGCGCCATCGGGCTTTCCAACGATCTCGCCGAAAGCAGCCTGCGCTTCGGGCTCGGCCGTTTTACCACGGCCGAGGAAGTGGATTATGCCGCCGACCGGCTGATCGCCGAAATCAGCCGCCTCCGCCAGGAAAAGCAAGACGCCGGAATCCCCACTAGGATTTTGGATGAAGTTAAATAGTCACTATCTAATAAATACAAATATAAGCTAGGAACCGAATGAATGTCCGCAGTCAGTGAAACCGTCGATCAGGTAGCCGAAGTCGCCGAACAGAAATACAAATACGGCTTCGTGACCGATATTGATACCGAGACCGCGCCGAAGGGCCTGTCCGAAGATATCGTGCGCTTTATATCGGCAAAAAAGGACGAGCCCGAATGGCTGCTGGATTGGCGTCTGAAGGCCTATCGCCATTGGCTGACCATGACCGAGCCCGATTGGGCCAAGGTCGGCTATCCGCCCATCGACTATCAGGACGCCTATTATTATTCGGCGCCCAAATCCGGCGATGACGGGCCCGACAGTCTGGAAGATGTGGATCCGGAACTCCTTCGCACCTACGAGAAGCTAGGCATCCCCCTGTACGAACAAGAAGTGCTGGCCGGCGTTAAGAACGTCGCCGTCGATGCGGTCTTCGATAGTGTATCGGTGGCCACAACGTTCAAGGCAACTCTGGCCGAACACGGCGTCATCTTCTGCCCCATATCCGAAGCGGTGCGCGAGCATCCGGAACTGGTGCAGAAATATATGGGCTCGGTGGTTCCCTATTCGGACAATTATTTCGCGACCCTGAATTCGGCTGTTTTCACCGACGGCTCGTTCGTGTTCATCCCCAAGGGCGTCCGTTGCCCGATGGAGCTGTCCACCTATTTCCGTATCAACGCCGCCAACACCGGCCAGTTCGAGCGCACATTGATCATCGCCGAGGAAGGCGCCTATGTGAGCTATCTCGAAGGCTGCACGGCGCCCATGCGCGATGAGAACCAACTGCATGCGGCGGTGGTCGAGCTGGTGGCCATGGACGATGCCGAGATCAAATATTCGACCGTGCAGAACTGGTATCCGGGCGACGAAAACGGCGTCGGCGGTATCTATAATTTCGTCACCAAGCGCGGCGCCTGCCGGGGCAGGGATTCGAAGATTTCCTGGACCCAGGTGGAAACCGGCTCGGCCATCACCTGGAAATATCCGAGCTGCATCCTGCAAGGTGATAATTCGGTCGGCGAATTTTATTCGGTCGCCATCACCAACAATTACCAGCAGGCCGACACCGGCACCAAGATGATCCATCTGGGCAAAAACACCTCATCGCGCATCATCTCCAAGGGTATCTCGGCGGGCAAAAGCCAGGCCACCTATCGGGGCTTGGTGAAAATGATGCCCGGCGCCCAAGGCGCTCGTAATTACACCCAGTGCGATTCGCTGTTGATCGGCAAGGAATGCGGCGCCCACACGGTGCCCTATATCGAAAGCCGCAATCCCTCTGCGAAGGTGGAGCATGAGGCGACCACCTCGAAAATCGCCGAAGACCAACTGTTTTATTGCCGCCAGCGCGGCCTCTCGGAAGAAGAAGCGGTGGCGCTTATCGTCAACGGTTTCTGCCGCGAAGTGTTGCAGGAATTACCCATGGAATTCGCCGTCGAAGCGCAGAAGCTGGTCGGCATCTCCCTCGAAGGCAGCGTCGGTTAGACGCGAAGCCCGTAATAAAAGAAAGGCAAACGGCTCAATGCTCGAAGTAAAAAATCTATCTGCCAGCGTGGACGGCAAGGAAATTCTGAAAGGCCTCGATCTGGCCATGGGGTCCGGCGAGGTGCACGCCATCATGGGCCCGAACGGGTCCGGTAAAAGTACTTTGTCTTATGTTCTCGCTGGGCGTGATGGCTATGAAGTTACCGGCGGCAGCGTCACCTATATGGGCAAAGACTTGCTGGCCATGAACGCCGAGACGCGCGCCGCCGAGGGCGTCTTCCTGGCGTTCCAGTATCCGGTGGAAATCCCCGGCGTCTCGTCGATGAATTTCTTGAAAACCGCCTTTAATTCGGTGCGCGCCGCCAAGGGCGAAGAGCCCATGGACGCCATGGACTTTCTGAAATTCGTCCGCGAAAAAACCAAGACCCTGGATATCTCCGACGAGATGCTGAAACGCGCCGTCAATGTGGGCTTCTCCGGCGGCGAGAAAAAGCGCAACGAGATGTTGCAGATGGCGGTGCTCAATCCGGTCCTGGCCATTTTGGACGAGACCGATAGCGGCCTCGACGTGGATGCCTTGCGTATCGTCGGAGAGGGGGTCACGGGTCTCAGGACGCCGAACAATTCCATGCTGGTGATCACCCATTACCAGCGTTTGCTCGATTACATCGTGCCCGATTTCGTGCACGTGTTGTCCGGCGGGCGCATTGTCAAATCCGGCGGCAAGGATCTGGCGCTGGAACTGGAAGCCAACGGCTATGCGGAATATTCCGCCGAAGCGGCTTAAGGGGCGGCGCGTTGATGAGTACCCAACAAATCCTTCCCGAATTGTCACCGGCCAGTCAGGCCCTCGTCGCGATGCACGGCGGTGTGCCCAGCGGCGATGCCGATTGGCTGGCGGCCTTGCGCGCCGATGCGCTCGCCCGGTTCGGCCAAACCGGGTTGCCGACACCGAAGCTGGAAGATTGGAAATATACCGATCTTAAGGCCCTCAACGGCGCCAATCTGGTGCGCCCGGTTGATGCCCCGGCGGCTAATTTCGGCGGCCAGGCTGGCCACCGCTTGTGCTTTGCCGATGGCCGCTATGTGGCGGCGGCGTCGAAAGTTGATGATCTGCCGGGCGGCGTGACGTTCCTTTCACTTAGCGAAGCGTTTATGGATATGCCCGATGTCTTGCGTAGCCATCTCGAAACTGCGGACGCCGGGGCGCTTGCCGATCTCAATGCCGCCTATCTGGATGGCGGCGCGGTGATCATCGTCGATGGCGCGGAAGTAACCCTCGCCCTCGAATTTCTGGCGACGGGCGAAGGCTCCCAGATGTCCGCCTTCCACCCCCGCAATATTGTCATCGTAAAGAACGGAGCCCAGTTAACCCTTCTGGAATCCCAGGGCGGCGGTGGCGTCTATTTCGCCAACCACGTCACCTCCATCGCAGTCGAAGATGGCGGCCGGCTCAACCATGTCAAAGCCTTCAATCATTCAAGTGAAGCCTTCCACACCTCGTTGACCCAAGTGCATATCGGCGCCGATGGTTATTATGGTTCGGCTGTTTTGGACACCGATGGTAAATTGCTGCGCAATGAAATACGCATCGAACTGGCCGGGGAGGGCGCCGAAACCAGCCTCGCCGGCGCCTATCTTGCGCGGGGTGGCCGCCATACCGACCACACCACGCGCATCGATCATCTGGCCGCCAACACTACCAGCCGCCAGATATTTCGGGGCGCATTAGACGGCAAGGCGCGCGCCGTCTTTCAGGGCAATATCGTGGTCGCCGAGGGTGCTGACGGCTCGGACGGGCGCCTCGCCAACAACACGATCATGCTGTCCGAAGGTTGCGAGATCGATACCAAGCCGCAGCTGGAAATTTATGCCGACGAGGTGAAATGCGCGCACGGCTCGACGGTGGGTGAGCTAGACGACGAGGCCCTGTTTTATCTGCGCTCCCGCGGCGTGCCCGAGACCCAGGCCCGCGCCATGCTGGTCGAAGGCTTCGTTGCCACCGTGTTCGATGAATTCGATAGCCTCGAAGGTGTCCAACAATTGCGAGACGGCATTGCCGATTGGCTGGCCGGGTTGGAGCCGGGTGCGTGACCATGAATACGGCAATCAACGAAAACATCGATCCCAAGGCCGGCAAGCGCGCCAACTTTTATGATGTGGAGGCGATCCGCGCCGATTTCCCGGCCATGAAGGTGGAGGTCAACGGCCATCCGCTGACATTCCTGGATAGCGGTGCCAGCGCCCAGAAACCGGTGCAGGTGCTGGAACGTATGGATCAGGCCTACCGGGAAGAATACGCTAACGTCCATCGGGGTGCGTACCGCCTGAGCGAGCTGGCCACGGAAAATTACGAGAATGCGCGCAGCTCCGTGGCCCGCTTCATGAACGCCGCATCTGCCGACGAGATCATCTTCACCCGCAATGCGACGGCGGCATTCAACTTGGTGTCCTCGTCCTGGGGCCGTAAGAATCTGCGCGCCGGCGACGAGATTGTTGTCTCCCATATGGAGCATCACGCCAACATCGTTCCCTGGCAGTTGCTGCGCGACGAAACCGGTATCGTTATCAAAGTGGCGCCCATCGATGATGACGGCAATTTCCTGATGGATGAATTTGCCGCGCTTTTGGGCGCAAAAACCAAGCTGGTTTCGATCACGCAAACCTCCAACGTGCTTGGCACCATGACGCCGATTAAAGAGATTGCGCGCCTCGCCCACGAAGCGGGCGCCCTTGTCATGTTCGACGGCGCCCAGGGCATTGTCCATGCGGGCATCGATGTGCAAGACGTGGACGCCGATTTCTATGTCTTCACCGGGCATAAATTATATGGCCCCACCGGCATCGGCGTCTTGTACGGCAAGCTGGATATTTTGAAAAACATGCCGCCCTACCAAGGCGGCGGCGACATGATCGAAATGGTGACATTCGAGAAAACCACCTATCGGGAGCCGCCGGCCCGCTTCGAGGCGGGCACGCCGCCGATCATCGAAGCCATCGGCCTAGCCGCCGCCATCGATTATGTGAATTCCATCGGCCAGGAGGCTATTGCCGGGCACGAGGTGGAATTGCTGAACCACGCCACGAAAGCGTTAGGCCAGATCGATGGGCTGACCATCATCGGCCAGGCGCGCCAGAAATGCGCGATTGTATCCTTTACCATCGAGGGCGTGCATCCTCACGATATCGGCACCATCATCGATGCCCGCGGCGTTGCCATCCGCGCCGGCCATCATTGCGCGCAGCCCTTGATGGATCGTTTTGGGCTGGCCGCCACGGCGCGCGCTTCGTTCGGCATGTACAACAAAAAAGAAGACGTCGATGTTTTGGTCGATGCGCTTCTCTACGCGAAGGAGATATTCGCCTGATGGATGACGCCATAGACGATGATATCCGGGCGCTGTACCAGGAGGTTATCCTGGACCACGGCAAAAACCCGCGCAATTTCCGCCATCCCGATGATGCGCCTCTGGAAGCGCACGGCAATAATCCGTTGTGCGGCGACAAGCTGACCGTCTATGTGCGCCTGGGCGAGGACAAAAAAATCGAAGACGCGGCGTTCGAAGGGCGTGGCTGCGCGATTTCCATCGCTTCGGCCTCGATGATGACCGGAATCTTGCGCGGCAAGTCGGTGGCCGAGATGGAGCGCCTGTTCGGCGCCTTTCATACCATGTGCACCGGCGAGGGCGAGATTGACGCTGCCGCGGCAGAAGAATTTGAAGATGATATCGATAAGTTGAAGGTGCTGTCCGGGGTCAAACAATTCCCCATGCGGGTGAAGTGCGCGACGCTGGCCTGGCACACCATCAACGCCGCCATACTCGGCGAACAAGACGCAAGCACCGAATAACGATCATCAATAGAAACGAGACAAATATTATGGACGATGAAAGCAAAACGACAGAACCGGCGTCGAAGGAGCCCTGGGAAGATCATCAGGAGCCAGGCGCATTCGGCGAATTGAGCGGTCTGGTGGCCAAATCCGGCACGGCCAAGGAGACCGGCGACGCGCCGTCCCGCGAAGGCGTCGTCGAGGCATTGAAAACCGTTTATGATCCGGAGATTCCCGTCGATATTTACGAGCTGGGTCTGGTTTATGACATCGACATAGCCGCCGCCGGCAATATCAAGATCAATATGACCCTGACGGCACCCGGCTGTCCGGTGGCCGGTATCCTGCCGCAACAGGTGGCCGATGCCGCCGCCTCCGTCACGGAAACCGGCGAAGTGGAAGTGTATCTGGTCTGGGATCCGGCCTGGGATATGGAAAGAATGTCGGAAGAGGCCAAGCTGGCCCTGGGCTTTTTTTAAAGCCAGTTTAGCCGTGGGAATTTTCTAAGAAACGCCAACCAAAAGAGTGCTATAATGGACGACATGCAAACCACAGAAACAGCGATTACATTGACCCCCGCCGCCGTTGGCCGGGTCAAGGCACTGATCGCCCGGTCCGATAAGTCGGTGCTCGGTATCCGCGTCGGCGTCACCACCACCGGCTGCTCGGGCCATATGTATCAGGTGGAATATGCCGAGGACGAACGGCCCATGGAAGATGTGGTCGAACAGGATGGCGTACGCGTCTTTATCGATCCGCTGGCCCTGATGTTCATCGTCGGCAGCACCATGGATTACGTCGAAAGCAAGATCAATTCCGGGTTCGTCTTCGACAATCCCAATACCACGGGCCAATGCGGCTGCGGTGAATCGTTCAGCGTCTGAGCCGCTCTCAATGCCACGCGTTATATTTGTCGATAGCAACGAAAGCCGCCGCGAGGTTGAAGCCGAAGCCGGAACTTCGGTCTTGGTTGCGGCGCAGCGGAACGGTATCGATATCGAAGGCGCCTGCGAGGGTGTCATGGCGTGTTCCACTTGCCACGTGATCGTCGATGCGGAATGGGCGGCCAAGCTGGATGCGGCGTCGGAAGAAGAAGAATTCATGCTCGACCTCGCCTTTGGATTGACCCGAACGTCGCGCCTCGGCTGCCAGATCGAATTGACCGACGCCCTCGACGGGATGGTCGTGCGCCTACCCGCCGAATGGCGCAACATGATGCTCTGAGCAGCCATGAATACTCTAGGCATTGATAAAGCGCCCAAAGATACAAAGGTGGTGGTCGCCATGTCGGGCGGCGTCGATTCGTCGGTGACGGCGGCGCTGCTGGCGGAAGAGGGCTTTTCTGTGATCGGCATAACCTTGCAGCTCTACGATGCTGGTCAGGCGGCGGCGAGGCCCGGTTCGTGCTGCGCCGGCGTTGATATCGCCGATGCCCGCAAGGTGGCGCAAGACCTTGCCATCCCTCATTACGTTCTGGATTTCGAAGACCGCTTCCGCACCGATGTGATCGATGATTTTGTCGCCAGCTACCTGGCCGGCGAGACGCCGATCCCGTGCGTGCGCTGCAACCAGACCGTCAAGTTCCGAGATTTGATCGACCGCGCCCGTGATCTCGGCGCCGATGCGCTGGCCACTGGCCATTATGCGCGGCGGCTCATTGGCCCGCAGGGGGCCGAGCTGCACCGGGGCCTCGACGACGATAAGGATCAGAGCTATTTCCTGTTTGCAACGACGCCCGAACAGCTGGACTATTTGCGCTTTCCGCTGGGCGGCATGACCAAGGCCGAAACCCGCGCCCACGCCGAACGCTTAGGCCTCGCCATCGCCGACAAGCCGGACAGCCAGGACATCTGTTTCGTCGCCGGCGGCAAGTACGCCGATTTCGTGCGCGCCTTGCGCCCCGAAGCCGAGCGGCCCGGCAATATCGTCCATTCCGATGGTCGGGTTCTTGGCCGGCACGGAGGCATTATTAATTACACCGTCGGCCAGCGCCGTGGGCTTAACATCGGCGGCGGCGATGCGCTCTATGTGCTGCGCCTGGAGCCCGACGACGCACGTGTGATCGTCGGACCCAGAGAGGCGCTTGGCCAAACCCGCGTATACGTGAAAGACGTGAACTGGCTGGGCGATGGCCTGGCGCCAGCGCCCGGCATGGAGTTGGAAGCCAAAATTCGCTCCCTGGCACCCCGCGCCCCGGCGGTCATTGCGGACGTAGGCGATGGCGGTGCGGTCCTTGAATTGGCGGCCGCAGCGGACGGCGTCGCGCCCGGTCAGGCTTGCGTTTTCTATGCGGGAACCCGTGTCCTCGGCGGCGGCTGGATCAGGCGTGACCCGGCGGTGGGGGACGGCGAAGACGCCGCTCTTGACTTAACCCGCGCCGATGCTTAAACGCCACAATCTGCGGGCGTCAAAGCTTTAGATAAATGGCGCCCCAATTTGGTACGGCGGAGTAGCTCAGTTGGTTAGAGCGCGGGAATCATAATCCTGAGGTCGGCAGTTCGAGTCTGCCCTTCGCTACCAAATTTCAATCCCAAAAACCTAAGCCGCATCCTAATCGGGCCGCGCCATGGCGAAGATGGAACTGGGCTCGATCACCGCGAAATCCAGATAACCGAGCCTTGCCAGCGGGCGCAGCTTGGCGATATCGATGATGCCGTCGACGATTACATCGTCCGCCACATGGATACCGACCACCTGGCCGATGACCACATGATTGGGCGAGCCTCGGGACGACAGGGGCAAGCGTATGGTTTCCATAAATTGGCTTCCAGCACCATGGGCACCGGCGACCGATATGTAATCTTCGAAATCGAACGCGATGATTTTGAATTGGCCATGGAGGGCCGGGTAGTAGGGGTGATTATCCCCGATGATGTGGATGGCCAGTCCCTTGATCAACTGCTAGGCGAAGTACGCGATGCCGGCGGTGTGCGGTTTGTGGTGGTGCCACCGGGCAGAACGGATTAAGAGGTTATTACCAAAGCCACGCCTATCATTGGTGGTGGGTAGTTAGGCGGGAAGTGTGGGCGTGTTCACAGACATCAAGTTTTTGTTGTAATACCGTTCACATTGGCGCTAGATTCATCGGACCCGGCGTGGCCCCCCTTGATTTCATGACCGGCGCGCCCCATATACTTGTTTAGCGTCAATGATTTAGTCACTGTTTCCCGCTAGAATTATTGTGAAGGATGGAAACGATATATGGGTAAATTGCCTTCTTTTATATTGGCCATTCTGGTCGTGGTTGTTGCTCTGACAGGGTGGCAAACAATGCGGCTGAATGCTCAAATGACAGAATTTTCCGCCGAGACGGGCCGACTGGCAGCGCGGATTGATGGCGTGTTCAATAATATAGAAGGCATGAAGGCAGATTTGCGGGCCAACAGCCTCAACCTGACAAGTGCCAAGAAATCGGTGGCGTCGCTCGACTCCAATATGGCTAGGATCGCCGGTGATGTGAATCGTATTGCCGCCCGCATCCATGATGTGGAGGCCACACCAACCGATGTGTTGAGAATGGCCGGCATGAAAGTAAATGATTGGTATTTTGCGGCGCGCATAGACCAAACAGTTTATCTGTTCCCGCGTAACAAAGAGGCGGAGCAGCAGTTGGTCAGCAGCGGGTTGGCGTCCCATGATATTCGGCCCTACCTCACCGGCTATAAAGTACAGGCCATGTTTAGAAAATAGCGCGATCAACAGATATAGCCGGTAGTGCAGCTTACACATTTATAGATGAGGTTGCGGATGAAGGCTCGGATTTCGGTTCGGGTTTTTGCATTATTTGGGCGGCGCCTGGTTTGGTTCTATAACCTGACCGGGCCAGTGGTACTCGGAATGCGCAATTCCATGCCTGTCTTGCCAGTCTTGGGGTGGACGCGCCGGCATCGGTTGGCTCAGCCGCAATTGGTCCAGTTTGAATGCGGTTTGCTCCGAGTGGCTGTAATTAATGCGCTGGCGCCCAATCTAGGAGTATCCCGCCTTATCCCGGTAAATTCCGTCACCGGCGTATTTTGTAATTCCGATGTAATTGGGCAAAGATACTGACAGAACGTTGCGGAATATTGGACGCCGATAATTTTCTGCTATATCCCGCTAAGTCTTTGTGTTTCAGCCATAAATTTGGTCGATAGATGCATCAAGAATCGGATGCGCGTGTAATCATAATCCCGGGGTCCGCAGTTCGGGTCTGCGCTCCGCTACCAAAATTATCGCCCCCCCCCCTTAATCGGGGCGCGGCATGGCGAAAATGCTGCTGGGTTCGATCACCGCGAAATCCAGATAACCGAGCCTTGCCAGCGGGCGCAGCTTGGCGATATCGATGATGCCGTCAACGATCACGTCGTCGGCCACATGGATGCCGACCACTTGGCCGATGACCACATGATTGGGCGAGCCTCTGGACGATAAGGGCAGGCGCACGGTTTCCATATATTTGCATTCGAGCGCAATCGGCGCCGCCGCGACCCGGGGCGGGGCGACGTTTTCGCAAGGGGCTGCCTCCAGCCCGGCGGCGGCCATCTCGTCGATGCTGGCCGGTTCGTGGGCGGCGGTTGCGTTCATTTCGTCTTTGAGATCATAGGTGCAGAGGTTGAACACGAACTCGCCGGTGGTCTCAGCGTTGGTGAGCGAATCCTTGACCTCCTTGGTGCCCGGCTTGAAGCCGTTGGGGCAGTACATCACGCAGGGCGGATCACCGGTGAGCGCGTTGAAAAAGCTGAATGGCGCCAAGTTGACCACGCCGCCAATATCCATGGTCGATATCCACCCAATCGGCCGGGGCACCACAATGGCGTTGTAGACGGAATGGGCGAACGGCTCCGGCTTCATGCCTTCGCTGCGGGGATCGAAAAACATACTGGCCCCGTTATTCCGTATAGTGCCGGAAGGTGTTGATGGCGCTGCGGAAATCGTTCAGCCCCAACTGCTCCCTCAAATCCACCGATGCTTTTAGCTGCATCGGATCGACCGGGATACCGCAGCCGTTGGCGATGCGGTCGTTCTTGGAAAAGTTGGCGGCGATGGACGCGGCGCCGGAAACCGAATGCGGGCCCAAGGCGGCGGCCAGTGCGCTTCGGGCCGTATCCAAAGCAGCCGCGTCGGGGCCGATCAATGCATCCGAAAAGGCCAGCAATTCCGCCCCGCCGGGAACGCCGATGTCCTGGCTGGTATCCATGATAGCATCCAGATTGATCTCTAGGTCGGTAGCGCGTCCACTCTCACGGAGGAACCTGACATGACCGGACGTTCAGAAGAAGCACTCGTTGAGCGCCGAGACCCGGGCCGCGACGATCTCCGCCTGGGAGCGGGTGAGGCCCTCGTGATGCTTATAATCGGCAATGCCGATCTTATTCATGGGTAGATATTGGATATGCTCCAAGGCAACATGTTTGCGCAATTCGTCGGGCACCAGGCTCATGCCGCGAACGATGTATGGTTTCGGGCCGCCTTCGTATAATTCGTCGGCGATGGCGCCGCCTTCGGGCGGGTTCGGGATGGTCGGCACCCAGGCCAGCTCCTGCACCGCTTCGGGCGGGCGCTCGCGGGATGGCTCGCCGGGTTCCGGATTGGGCAATGGCGCCAGCGCAACGCCCATGCCGCGCGCAAAAACATCGAAATCGACTATGCGCGCGACGACGCCGACAATCTCCACATATTCAGCGTCGCTGAGACCGCCGGCCAAGGCTTCTTTGTAGGACGCTTGATCCACGTCCTTGGGATCGGTGGCCAGGCGGCGCACCACTTTGCGGGCCACGTCGGGCAGTTTGATCTCCGGCGCGTGGCCGCCGTCCTCGGGTGCTTCCAGCACGCCGGCATCATAGCCTGCCTGGCGCGCCTCGGCGGCGATGGCCAGTCGCTGGGCGCCGGTGCCCCAGGTTCCAGGGGCGCCCAGAGCGGTAATTTGGGCTTCCTGGATTTCCGCCAGATCATCGCGGACGGGATATTCGGAATTTGAAAACATAGCCATTACGATTTTCCCTGCTCATAGAATTGAATGGTTGGATTGAGACTATTGATTGGCACTCGCCGCTGCAACGCCGGATTTGGCCGCGCCGGCGCCGGCGGCTTTGCGCAGGCCCAAATATTCCTTGAAGATACGCTTGGCTTGCGCATCACCGTTTTCTTTGTGGATGTAGGGACATACGTCGACGCAGATATGGCAGTACTCTTCTTTTAGGCGGGAATAGGGAAAGCATTTTTCGTTGTCGATCAGCCAGCGTTTGATGCCGCCGGTGACGATGAAATCCGCGGCCGGTGAGATCGCGTCGCCGGGGCAGGCGGTCTCGCAAAGCCGGCATTTCAAGCAGTAATCCTGAACCCCGAATTCGAGCGGCGCGCCGCCCTCCAGGGGCAGGTTGGTGGTCACGAACCCGGGCCGCCAGAAGGCGCCGATGTCGGGATTGATCAGGCTGCCGTGGCGGCCCAATTCTCCGATGCCGGCGTGGTACAGGGCCGGCAAGGCCTGCACCTCGCAGCCGCCATTGTGATGGGCCAGCGCAGAATAGCCCAATTCTTCGCGAATATATCGGGCCAGCGAAGTGGCGCTTTCGGCGCATTGCCGGTAGGCATCATGGGCGCCCCATTCCACCGCCGCCGCGCCGCCCAGCACGTTTGCGTATGGCTCCGCATTCACCAGCCCGATTACCCATTTGTGGTCCAGTTGCTTGCCGATCTGGATAAATTCGGGCCTGAGGTCGATGATGCCGGTCTTGGTGACGCCCAACGCAGTGGCCTTGGCACGGATCAGCTGCACATGATCGGCGGCGCTCTTCTGTGATGCCTCGCTACTGACCGGGCCATCGCGTTCAGGCGCCAATTCCCGTGGCCGTTGGGTGAGGGCGTGGGTTTCCGGCGTGCGCATATTGGAAAGCGGCACTTCGCTTAAATCATTGTCGGTCAGCACCCGGTTCAAAAGCGCATCGCGGGTCCCCTGCATACGCATCCAGCTTGTTCCCGTGATTGCGTCCCCGGGCGGCGAGATTGCTGGGACGTCGCTTAGGATCGCCAATTCCTGTTCCCAATCGCCCCGGCTGAAACATAAGATGCGCAAGGCCTCGCCAGCCGACCAGGTTAGTTCCAGCACCCGGCGCGGCGCATCTATGGTTAGGGTGTATTGGGCTTGAAAATCGACGCTGGTGGCAACGTCATCGGGCGTCGCCAAGTCCATTGGCACCGTCGCCGGGATGTCAGGGCCTTGCAGGCGGATGCAAGTATCGCCCGCTTCAAATGTCTTGTCGCTAGCGCTAGCTGGGCTCAACAGCGCCAGCGCCAATTCCGCAGCCCGGCGCACCGTATCCGGCGTCACTCCGCTCATGATCCCAATCCTCCGCCGTCATTTTGGCCGGAAGAAAAGCGCTTGTCGAGGTTCGAAATATTCTTGGGATCAGCCGAGCAGTAAAGCCATGATGCCGGTTCCCGCCAACACGACGATGGACATCAGAAACATCAAGACGACACTGGCGAGCACGAATGTCGCTACTTTGCCTGGCGCCGACGAGATCCGCTCGATCAAATCGAAGGCTTCCTGATCGACAAATATGCGGTCGGCCTCAATTTGTAGATGCTCGGCGATTTCCTCGGCAAGGGCGATATCCTGGCCCGTAAATTCGCCGTTATCGTTTTTGTTCAGAATCTGGAATACGCCGGTTATCTGGCCGAGGATCGGGCTCTTGATGGGAACGCACAAAAGATTGCGGGTGATGAACCCGGTGGCTTCCTGGACGGTTTTGTGGGCGGATTTGTGATCGTCCATATGCGCAACGACGATTGTTTTGCCAGTGAGGATGGCCTCGCCGGCGACCGAGTCTTGAACCGGAACCTCAATATCGCGCTCCACCATGCCGGTGCCGGCCTTCAACCAGACGCTGTCTCTTTTCGGATCGTGTATGAAGATGGAGCAGCGCTCCGAATTGGTGGCTTCGGTCATGATGCGGTTGTAGAACTGAAACAGCTTGTGCTCGCCGGCGCCGCTATCGCCGCCAGTCACCGAGCCCCGGCTCGCTTTCAGCCGGTCCAGCTGCGCGTTCATTTGATCAAACATGGCGACCAAGTTTCAGTCCCAGTATCTGTCATTCCCGCAGCCTAGGGGACCTCGGTGCCATGGCGCATTGATCTTGATCAACCGGATATTCAGGGACCGGCAAACATATCCTTCACATAGGTAATGGATTCTGCGGCAGCCTCTCGTGCCGAGGCTAGGCCGGCGAGCATGAAGAGAAAGCCGTGGATGGTGCTTTCCGCGCAGGCGAAGGTGACTGGCACGCCGGCACCCTGAAGTCGGTTCGCGTATTTGGCGTTGTCGTCGCGGCGGGGATCGAACCCGGCGGTCATCAGATAACAGGGCAGCATGGCGCTAAGATCATCATAGCGCAAGGGCTGCACCCGGGGATCGGTTACTTGCGCCATATCGTTCAGGTAATGCCCCACGGACCAGGCTTGCAGACTGTTTTCGAGGAAATAGCCCTCGCCGTAATTTTGCGATGATGCGGTCGGGCCCAGCGAGCCTGTCCCCGGATACCAAAGAACCTGATGGCAGAGGGACGGCTTGCCCCGCTCCGCCGCCAATTGGGCCACCACGGTCGCCATTGTGCCGCCCGATGATTCGCCGCCGACAGCGAGGCGCGCCGGATCGACGCCGATCTCATTTGCATGCTCCGCGACCCAGAGCGCCGCCTGGTAGCAATCTTCGATGGGCCCTGGAAATTTGTATTCCGGCGCGCGCCGGTAATCGACGGCGATGACCATACAATGTGCGCCGGTGGCCAACAGCCGGCAAAAACTGTCCGACGTATCCAGATCGCCGAACACATAACCGGACGCATGCATGAAAACCAGCGCCGGCAGGGGTGCGCCCTTTGGCTCTGGCCGGTAGAGGCGGATTGCGATCTTAGTCCCGCTCACCGGGATCATCATATCCTCGGTCGCCGCCACTTGGGGTTTGGGATTGAGGGCCAGATCATGGATCACCGCATCGAACCAACCGCGCACATCTTCGGCGCTCATCTGGTGCAACTCCTTGCAGCCCCGCGCCTCCAATTCCGTGATCAGCGCCTTGGTATCCGCATCCGGCTCCGCGGTTGCGCGCGCGTCAAATTCATCCATGCTCCCCGCCCCTCTGGGTTTGTTGATCAGGTCGCCGACGAACGATCCGATATAGCCGAGATATGTACACAGAAAGTGATAACGAACATCGAGTAAATCGTCGTAAGTCGGATCAATCTTAGTGGTAAGAACACCCTTTTTCAGGCCGGAAAGATATCAGGTATGCAGGGCAAGGCGAAGGCTGTTTGGAAACTGTTGAAGCCCAGCGGATGATCCAAGCTATCCTCATAACACCAACCATTGCTACAATCGGGATTGACGCTATATTCGTTAGGATAAATTCATAGGGAGGAAATTCGTCATGACAAAACATATCCTAACGGCGGCAATGGCCGTCGGACTTGGACTGACCATGCTTGCGGCGCCTGCCGGCGCGCAATATTACAAGGGCAAGACCATCAACTTTTTGATCCCGGTGCCGGGCGGTAGCGGGCTCGATCTAATCGCCAGAAATTTTGTTCAGCATTTTGCCAAGAATATTCCCGGCAATCCCAAAATCGTGCCCCGCAACATGCCAGGCGGCGGCGGCGTCAAGTCGCTGAATTTTCTTTATGACAAAGGCCGTCCCGATGGGTTGACCGTCAATCTGGGCCCCTGGAACGCGGCCGGCGTTATTTCCGGGCGGCCCGGTATCCGCTTCGACCCGCAACAGTTGGAGTTTGTTGGCGCCAGCCACATGCCGCAGACCACCATCATCCGTACCGATGCCGGCTCGGGCCTGAAGACGTCGGCCGATATCGTCAAGGCCGGCAAGTTCCGGGTCGCCGGGCGCAGTGCCGACCGTTCCCTCGATCTGGTCGGCAATCTGGCCCTCGATATCATCGGCGCCAAGTATTTGTATATTCCCGGCTACCGGGGCATGGCCAAGATCAATCCAGCCATCCGCTCCAAGGAAGTTCATGCCGGCCATTCGGGCTATGTCGGCTACAACCGTTTTTTCCGGGATTCCCTGATCAAGGACGGCAAGGCGCTGGCGCTTTGGTATCAATCGGATTTCGACGCAAAGGGTAATCCGGTCAATAATTCGTCGGTGACCGAGTTCAAGTCCTTCCATGACATCTACAAAGAGGTCCACGGCAAGCTACCGTCGGGGCCGAAATGGGATGCCTACCGGTGGTACCGCACGGTGACGGCGCAGATGAACCTGACCGTGTTCGCCGCCAAGGGCTCGCCGAAAGAAGCCGTCGAGGCGCTCCGCAAGGGCTATTATGCCACCGCCGAAGATCCCGAATACCGCAAATCCTCGAAAAAACTGACCGGCGTTAAAATTACCTTCACGCCGCTGGCTACCGGGCTACAGGTGATCAAGACGTTCAAGAATGTCTCACCGGAATTGAAGGCGGTGTTCAAGGAAATGGGCGAAAAGGGCGGCGCCACCACGAAGAAAAAGAAGTAAACCCAAGGCTCTTTCCAGCAGGGTATTATCGGGGCCGGCGGATGCCGGCCCCCAAAAACCAAGCGCCGCCCGGAATGTCCGCCCGGGCGCCTCATTTGGGCTGCATTAATCGGAATCCTATATGTTTGATGCATTCATCACCGGCTTGATCATGGTGTTTCAGTGGCCGGCCATCGGCTTTCTGATGCTCGGCGTCTTTATCGGCATCTGGCTGGGCGCAATACCGGGACTGGGCGGTATCATTGGTTTGGTGCTTTTGCTGCCCTTTACCTTCGGCATGGAGCCGGTACCGGCTTTCGCCTTGCTGCTCGGCATGTACGCGGTGACCTCGACCTCGGACACCATCGCCTCGGTGATGCTCGGTATTCCCGGCACCGCCGCCAGCCAGGCAACCATCCTGGACGGCTATCCGCTAGCACAAAAAGGCCAGGCCGCCCGGGCCTTTGGCGCCGCCTTCACGGTATCGGCGTTCGGCGGCGTCTTCGGCGCGCTGATCCTGGCGGTATCGCTGCCGCTGATCCTGCCGATTATCCTGGCATTCAATTCGCCGGAGCTGTTCATGCTCGGTGTGCTCGGCCTAGCCATGGTCGGCTCTTTAAGCGGCGGCTCGGTCCTGAAGGGGCTGGCGGTGGCCGCCTTCGGTATTCTCATTTCGACCATCGGCTATGCGGAGACGGTCGCCGTGCCGAGGTTTTATTTCGGCAGTGATTATCTAATCGACAATTTGCCTCTGATCCCGGTGGTGCTTGGGCTGTTCGCGATCCCCGAAGTCATGGAATTGGCGATCCGCAACACGTCGATTTCCAAGATTCCCCAGGGCCAGGCCGACGGTGGAGGCATGGTGGAAGGCGTCAAGGATGCTTTTCGCCATTGGTGGCTGGCGACCCGTTGCGCGGCCATCGGAACCTATGTGGGTATGCTGCCCGGATTGGGCGCCGCCATCGTTGACTGGGTGGCCTATGGTCACGCGGTGCAAAGCGCCAAGGACAAATCCCAGTTCGGCAAAGGCGATATTCGCGGTGTCATCGCGCCCGAGGCCGCCAACAACGCCACCAGGGGCGGCTCGCTGATCCCCACCGTCGCCTTTGGAATTCCGGGTAGCCTGGGCACCGCCATCCTATTGGGCGCGCTTGTGATCCAGGGTTTGAAGCCGGGCCCCGACATGCTGACCACGGAACTGCACATCACCTTTTCCATGGTCTGGTCGATCGTCATCGCCAACATTGTCGTCGCATTGCTGCTGATGTTGTGGTCGAAACAGGTTGCCAAGGTCGCCTTCCTGCCCGGTCACATGCTGGTCCCCGGCGTCATATTATTCGTCTTCATGGGCGCCTGGCTGGGCGGCGCCTCCCTCGGCGACTGGGTCACGGTGCTGACCATGGGCGTTGTCGGTTTCATCATGAAGCGCGGCGGCTGGCCGCGTCCGCCGCTGATATTGGCGCTGATCCTGGGCTCGATCATGGAAAACGCCTTCCAGATCACAGTGCGCGTGCATGGCGATTTCGGCTGGCTGACGCGCCCCGTCGTACTGGTCATATTGGCGCTGATCGCAATCACCATATTCCTGGCGGTGCGCGGCATCACCACGAACAAACCGACCAGTGATGGCAACGAAGATGAGACCGCGGTGACCAGCGAAGGCACGGAGCGGGCGCCGATGATCTCGCTGCCGTTTTCGGTGGCCCTGCTGGTCATTTTCGTTTGGTCGTATTTTGAATCCCAGCAATGGCCGCTGGCGGTGCGCCAGTTTCCCATCACGGCGGCGGTGCCGGGTGCCGTATTGGTTTTCTTCGCCTTGATCGGCGATGCCAGGGAATACGCGGCGGTCCTCAAAAGAGACCGGGGATTTGGACCCGCCTGGGCGCGCACCTCCGAAGACGCCCTGTTGGGGCGGGCCACCATGTTTTTCGGCTATATGCTCGCCATGATCCTGATTATGCTGGTCATTGGCCAGAAATTGGCCTTACCCATCTATATCGGGGTCTACCTGGTCCGGTGGGGCAATTACAATTGGCGCGTCGCCCTCGGATACGCCGTCGGCGGCTGGGTGCTTCTGGTCGGGTTCTACGATCAGATCATGCATCTGTTCTGGCATCAGTCCTGGATCGAAAGCTGGTTATTCCCTTTGTTGCCGGACTGGTTCCCGAAATGGCTGCTGTTTTGAGCCCGGCAACAGATGCCCACGAACCCGAGTTAGCTGGTCTTTTTATAAAAAACCCCAAAAGCCGGCCGTTTATGGTTTTTCCAAGGTGTGATGGCCATCAGTTACGGGTGGGGTTTTTAAGCGCATAGTCGTGCTCAAGATTGCAATTGGACGCCCCGATTGGCAAAATTTTGAGGACCAAGACTATGCCGCAACAAACCGAAGTTCTGCAAAATCATCCCGAGGCAGGTCCGGCCATCGGCAAAGTTGAAACCGCCGTCGGTCCGGTGTTCGTCACCCGCGCCGATGGCAGCCGCGCCCAGATTCAAATCGGTGATCCGGTGTTCCAGGGTGATCAATTGGAAACCGGCATCGGCGGCCGGGTTGGTTTGATATTCCTCGATCAATCGATATTCGCCATGGCCGAAAACGGCGAAATGGTTTTGGACGAAGCCATCTATGACGCCGAGGCCGAGACCGGCAGCATGCAGATTTCGGTGCTGCACGGCGTGTTCACCGTGGTCAGCGGGCTAATCGCCAAGGTTGATCCCGATGCCATGGTCGTCAAAACGCCGGTGGCTACCATCGGTATTCGCGGCACCCAGCTGGGCATCGATATCGCCGACGGTGAGAATTTGGAAGTGGTGCTGCTCGAAGAAGCCGACGGCTTCATTGGCGAAGCGGTCATTGCCAACGCCGCAGGCATCCAGATTTTGGGCCAGCGGTTTCAGGTTACGTCCGTCAACGGGCGTGCCGGCGCCCCAAGTCCGGTACGCACCGCCGATGAGGCGGAGATCGTCGCCAAATACGGTGCTGCTCTGGCGGCCCTGCCGGTGGAAGGCACCAATGCCAACAGCTACGGCGTGGAACTGGGTGAAAAATTTGACATCGATACCAGCGCCGGCGGAAACACTGAGGATGAGACCGGCAATTATGACGCCGATCCCATAAGGGTTGCCGAAGAGTTTGCGGCGGCGCCTGAGGACGCCGGGCTTGACGCGCAAGGCGGCGATACTATGGAAACAGCCCCTGAAGATGAAATCGAAGCCGTTGAAGTTTTGGCGGTTGAGCGGCATGATTTTCCGGTCGCAGTCGAAACCGTAGCCGCAGAAGACGTGGTGGTTGCGGAGGCTGGCGATCCGGTCATCAGTGATCCGGTGGTAACCGAGGCGGCGTCGGAGTTGGAGCTAGAAGCGGAGCCGGAATTGGAGCTGGAGCTGGAACTGGAACCTGAATTAGAGCCGGAAACCGATCCGGTTGAAGACACCGATGATATTGCCCCGCCCGCGAACCTGCTCACCGGCAGTGATTTTGACGACAAGCTCAAGGGCTCATCCCTGGATGATCTGATCCTCGGGCTGGACGGTGATGATGATATCAAGTCGAAGCACGGCGACGATGTGATCGAAGCCGGCGCCGGCGATGACAAGCTGCGCGGCGATCATGGTGACGACGCCCTGTTCGGCGAGGCGGGAAACGACCGGCTGGATGGCGGCCATGGCGATGATTTGCTTGCGGGCGGTGGCGGTGATGATGTTCTGACTGGCGGTAAGGGCAGCGATATATTTTTATTCAGCCCGGGCAGCGGCGAAGACCGGATAACCGATTTTAGGCTGGGCGATGCTATCCGGATTGAAGGCGAAGAATTGACTTTGGGCGATGTCACAATTGCCCAGGACGGCAAGGACACCGTGATAACCATTGGCGGCGGCGGTGCGAAGATCAAACTGGACCGCGTCGAGGCCGATCAATTGTCCGGCTATGCGGTCACCGGCAGCGTTGATGGCGGCGTCCAGATCGCCTTTGATTCCGGCCTTGCCGCTTAGATCCCGAACACCAGCGGCGCTAGCAAAAACATAGCCGCGAAGCTCACAATTACGGCGATGATATTGAGCCAA
The DNA here is from genome assembly GCA_018674495.1 of Rhodospirillaceae bacterium. GTDB lineage: Bacteria > Pseudomonadota > Alphaproteobacteria > Rhodospirillales > UBA2165. The sequence goes on from JABHAA010000040.1 coordinate 58,403, forward strand.
AATCCGGCGCGTACCATGTCGGCGAGTTCCAAGTCCTCATAGGAAAAGACAATGGCATTGGGCGGCGTCGCCACCGGCATCATGAAGGCCATCGACGCGCCCAAGGCGACCGGGATGGCCAGTATTCTGGGATCAAGCCCAAGGCCAACCGCCACAGCCCCCAATATGGGCAGAAATGTCGCTGTCGAGGCCGTATTGGACGTGATCTCGGTGAGATAGACAATCGCCAGTGTGACGATAAAAACCAAGACCCAGGTGCCCACCTCGAACCCCGATACCTGGGCGCCGATCCACATCGCGAGGCCGGTGCTTTTAAATCCGCCGGCCAAGGCGAGGCCGCCGCCAAACAGGATCAACACCCCCCAGGGGACATTGCGCGCCGCTTCCCAATCGAGGGCGAAGTGCCCTTTTCCCCGAGATATCGGCCAGGCGAACAAAACCGTCGCGGCGGTAATGGCGATGGCAGTGTCGTTGATAGGAAGGCCGGTTAAAGCGACAAGCTGATTGCGCAATATCCATCCCAGTGCGGCACAAATGAATACAATGGCCACAGCTTTCTCGCCCTTTGACATGGGGCCAAGCCCCGCGATCTCGCGTCCAATAACGCCGCTGGCGTCGCCGATGTTTAATTCCCGCACCGGAAAAATAAGGCGCGTCAGCAGAGCCCAAGCTATGGGCAGCATCACTAGGACCACGGGAACACCCAACTGCATCCAGGTGAAAAAATCGATCTGGATTCTATAGCTGCTTTCGAGAAAGCTCGCCAATAACGCATTCGGCGGTGTTCCGATCAATGTACCGACGCCGCCAATGGAGGCCGAATAGGCGATCCCCAGCATCAGGGCGACGCCGAAATTGCGCACCTGGATACGGTCGGGCGCTTTTTCGGAAATGAAATCGATCACCGACAAGCCAACTGCAAACATCATGATTGTGGTGGCGGTATTGGAAATCCACATGGACAAAAATGCGGTGGCTACCATGAAGCCGGCGATGATGCCGCCGGGAGACGTGCCCACATAGCTGACGATTTTCAAGGCAATGCGTTTGTGCAGACCCCAGCGTTGCATGGCGGCGGCCAGCAAAAACCCGCCCAGGAACAAAAATATCAGCGTATGACCGTAATTTGCGGCAACCGGGCGCATTTGAGCGATGCCAAGAAGCGGCATCATGGGTATCGGCAGAAGTGCGGTCACAGGGATAGGCACAGCCTCGCCAAGCCACCAGGTCACCATCCAGAGCGCCAGCCCAACAAGCCGCCAGGCTTCCGGTTGCATGGTGCTCGGGCCCGGCAGCAGTATCACCAATAATGCCAGCAGAGGTCCGGCGGCCAGGGCGATTAGCCGTTTGGTGGACAGTGGTTTTCCGGCGGGCGGTCCCTCGCTACCGCCGAGAACCGCATATTCCTCCGCGACGGTATTCGCACCGCTGTGATCTTCTTCGGTCATGGTGAATACCCCGTTTTGCGCGTCGATATGGGCCTATGGCATTCGATTAACGGCCAGTGTAAATCAAGCCCGGGGTTTGGCAATCATTCCGCCGATGGAGGCGTGTTCCTTTTCGGCTTTTTGCGCATCAGGGGTTTCGATCCAGGCGCCGCGCCATCGCCGCCGGCGCCTGTGCTCTGCGCGAAATCCGTCTTGCGTGGCTTGTAGGACCGCTTGCCCTTATTTTTATTGGTTTTCTTGCCCTTGGATTTTTTCGGTTTCTTGCCAAAATTTGCCGGCGGGGATTCTCGCAGGGTTTCCTGTGGGATTTCCTGTGGGATTTCCGGCAGGGTTTCCGGCGCCGCCTCGGGCGCGGTTTCCGGCATGGAATCTCTGAGCACTTCCGGTACCGATTTCAGCAGCGTTACGGTGATGCTCTTTTCCACCTTGCGGCTTGGACCGACGGCGCTAAGAAGGCGGTCAACGCAACCTGGCGCCAGTTCGACAAAGGTCACATGCTCCTGAATTCGTATCGCGCCGATGTCTTTTTTATCCAGCTCGCCGGCGCGGCACAGCATCGGCAATAGCCAGCGCGCCTCCGCCGTGTGCTTGTGCCCCACCGACAGCGATATCCAGACACTGTCCTTGAAGTCATCGCGGCTTCCGGGTCTGCCGCGCTCCGGGCGATCCCGGCGTGGCGGGCGATCCGGGCGCGGCGGGCGTTCACCGCGATCCGGGCGATCCGGCGGCCCCGTATCCAGCAGCTCCTCCGGTGCCGAATGGCCGGCCCGGTACAAACGCACAAAGGCGGCGGCGATCTGCTCGGGATCATGATCGGTCAGAAGTTTTTGCGCAAAAGCGCGCTCAGTGTCGGCGATCGGCTCGGTCAATGCGGCGTGGGCTAGTATCCGCTCGTCGTCGCGGGCGATGATGTCATCAGCCGATGGCGGCTTCGACCAGGTGGCCTCAATTTTGGCGTTTTGAAACAATCGCTCGGTGCGCTTGCCCGCACTACGCGGCACAATCAACGCTGCTACGCCCTTGCGCCCGGCGCGCCCGGTGCGGCCGCTCCGGTGCAACAGGGATTCCCGGGTTTTCGGGATATCGGCATGAATGACCAGCTCGCAGTTTGGCAAATCAATACCCCGGGCGGCAACATCGGTGGCGATACAGACCCGGGCGCGCCCGTCGCGCATGGCTTGCAGGGCGCGGGTGCGTTGGGTCTGGCTCAACTCGCCCGACAGCGCAACCACATCGAACCCCCGATTGGTGAAACGGCTGGTCATGCGGTTCACCGTGGCGCGCGTCGCGCAGAAAACCAGCGCCGATTTCGCGTCCACATAGCGCAGCACGTTAATAATGGCATTTTCCCGGTCATTGGACTGGACCGTATAGGCGCGGTATTCAATATTGAGATGCTGCTTATTCTCGGCCGCGGTAGACACCCTGACCGCATCACGCTGATAGCGTTTGGCGAGGGCGCTGATCGAGCGGGGCACAGTGGCCGAAAACAACAAGGTGCGCCGCTTGTCCGGCGCGGCACCGAGGATAAACTCCAAATCATCGCGAAAGCCGAGATCGAGCATTTCGTCGGCTTCATCCAGGACCA
>JABHAA010000127.1 GCA_018674495.1 Rhodospirillaceae bacterium
CACGGCGGCGATGGCGATCAGCGCATCCAGGGCAGTATCGGGCATGGCGTGCCTCGCGTTTCAATCGGGGACCAATTCGTGCTATGCAAACTCTTGCATCGGGGCAATCGAAGCGCAAGGCTAAGCCCGCCCCGGTGACCATTTTTGATAGGAGCCCGAAATGATTCTGCGCCGTATCCTGCTTGCCGCCCCCCTGCTCGGCCTCTTCTGGCTGCCGCCAGCCTCCCATGCCGGCGAGGTGGACGTGGTCGGCGCCAAGGCGCGGCTGGTGCGGAGTAGCAATGGTGTGGCGGTCTGGCGCTTCGATGTGACCTTGCGCCACGCCGATGCGGGCTGGAAACACTATGCCGACAATTGGGAAATCCTCAAAATGGACGGCACGCTCTTGGGCCGGCGCGTCCTGCTTCACCCGCACGACAATGAACAGCCCTTCACCCGCTCCTTGAGCGGCGTCAAAATCCCGACCGCCACCAAAAAAGTCCGCGTCCGCGGCCACGATAAGCAGCATGGCTATGGCGGCAAAGAGCTGCTGATCGCCCTGCCCAAAAACTAAACCCGGTAAATTTGTCCCGGCTTGGGGCAGAATTTACCGTGGAACGACCACCGCCGGCACGGCGCCTTCCAAAAATATACATTTAATATCAATAGCTTATATAATTTTCTTCATTTGGCATCAATACTGCATGACTTAATCGTTGGGAAACGCGGCGGGGACCGTGAAAACCCAACGAAATTGAGACCAGAAAATGTCGCCAGAATGGAGGAACAATCATGCGTATCTCGAAAATTGCCGGAGACTTTACCGCCGTCTTAGGGCTATTCGGGGCCGGATACATGCTGTTCATGCTCTCTTAGAACCAGCCCGCACCGGCCTGCCGTGCCCCAAGGGGCGGATCGCAAACAGATAGACCAGCATCAGCGCGAGTGCGCCGAGCGCGATGGCCGCCGTCATCGGTACCGCCGTGCCGTCGGCGAAGATGGCCAGCAGCGCCGACGTGGCGGCAGTCACAGCGCTCATCATGAAGCCTTGCAAGGACGAGGCGGAACCGGCGATGGTGGTGAATGGCGTTAGCGTGCCGGCGGAAATTTGCGGGAATACCATGGCAAAGCCGACCATATAGATGGTCATGGGCGCAATCACCGCCAGCCAATGGCGGAGATCGGCGAGCGCCAAGGCGAATATCACCACCGCCGCGCCCAGGCAAATCACGGCGCCAATCAGGATCATGGCGTCCATACCGGTACGCTCCACATAGCGCGCCGCCAAAATTGAGCCGCTCAAGAAACCAACCGGCAATATGGAAAACAAGGCTCCGTAGAGCGTAGGGCTTAGGCCGTAAATGCCGATCAATACGCCAGATGAGGAATTGAAATAGGCGGCCAGCCCGGAGATCAAAAAAGCGCCGGCAACGGCGTAGGCAAGGAACACCCGGTTGCGGCCAACCGTGGCATAATTTTGGATAACCGTCATCGGCCGGATCGCAAGGCTGTTCTTTTGGGTGAGGGTTTCCGAAAACAGGAAAAAGACCAGAACGAACACCAGCGTTCCGTAGCCGGCCATGATCAGGAACAAAACCTGCCAGGCGAAGTGATCGGCAATAAGGCCGGCAGCGGGTCCGGTCACCAGACTGACCATGGCGCTCACCATCATGACAAAAGACAAAAGCCGGCCCAGCCGTTCCCGGTCGTAGATATCGCGGGCCGCGGCGTTGGCGAGGATACGCCCGGACGCCGCCGCGATGCCCTGCACAAAGCGCCAGGCCAATATAGTATTCAGATCGCTACTGGCCGCAACGCCCAAGGCCGCCGTCACAAACAGGATGACGCTCACCAAGATAACAGGCTTGCGCCCGAACCGGTCGGCGAGCGGCCCGTAAAACAGATGCCCCGCCGCCATCCCGGAAAACAACGCCGTCAGCGCAAACTCGGTCTCGCCCACCGATGCGCCGATATCCCTGGCGAGAGCCGGGATAGCTGGCAGGAACATATCGGTGGCCATCGGCCCCATCATCACCAGCATGCCGAGGAGAGCCGCCAGCCGCCGGAAGATGCGCGCGTCACTGTCACTGTCCGGGCTCATGATTTACCCGCCTCGCCGCTCAAACCCAGGGGGCGCATCAGAAACAGATAGGCCAATGCCGCCAAGCCGCCGCCGAAGCCCAGCGCCGCCGCCATCGGGCGCGCCGTGCCGTCATCAAGGGCGCCGAGCAAAAACATGGCGCCGGCGCCGACGGTCAGGCTGATCAGGCCAAACAGCGCACCGGCACGCCCGGCCATGCTCTTGAAGTTGGTCAGCGCGCCGGCAATCAGCACCGGATTGATCAGCCCGAAACCGATCAGCGCGAAAAACGCCGACGGCAAAAGCGATATGGCAAATATCTGGCCGGTCGCCACGAAGTACGCGAACAGGCCGGCGCCGAGAGCCATGATGACCACGCTCAACGCCGCCACGCCGCGCATGCCAAGATACTTAATGCCCTTGCCGACCAGCGACGCGCCAATCAGGTTGGCCGACAGAACGGCAGCGAACTGCCAGCCGAACTGCACCGGCGTTTGGCCGAGCACGTCCATCATCACCGGCGCGATGCCGCCGAGAATGGAGAACAACACGATATAGGTGCCGGTGCCGACGACCAGATGCACGGCGAAATAGCGGTCGCGCAGGATCTGCCGGTACGCCGCGAACAGATCCAACAGTCGCAAGGCCCGGTAGTCCGGCACTTCCAGGGTTTCGCGCAAGGCGAAAAACACCACCAGCCAGCCGGCGCCGCTGATGGCCGCCATGGAGATGAAAATAGGCCGCCATCCATAAGCCTCGGTCATGAGCCCAAACCCGATGGGCCCGATAACAGGGACAAAGCCGAGGACAACCAAAAGATAGGCATAAAGCCGGGCGCTCGTCGCCACATCGAACTGATCGCGGACCACGGCGCGGGACGCGATCATGACCCCCGAAACGCCAAGCCCCTGGACAAAGCGCAAGGCGATAATCGGCCCGGCGCTATCCATAAACGCGATGATCAGGGCGGCGATGGTGAACAAGGCGAGCCCCAAATTCAAGATCGGCCTTCGCCCGAAGCGGTCGGCCATGGGCCCAAAGACGATCTGCCCGGCGGCCATTCCGGCGGTGACGGCGGCGAGAGTCATTTTAACGACGCCGGCGGAGACGCCCAAATCGGCCTGCATGGCGCCGAAGGCGGGCAGCGACGAATCCATCGCCAACGGCCCCAAAAAGGTAACGCCGCCGAGGACCAAAAAGGTTCGCAGGAAAGGGCTGGTTACGGTCATTTTTTGTTACAGGTCCGGAAACCGGCGGCAAGCCGCCAAGCCCCCTTCCCTAGCGGCTCGGAAGGGGCCTTGCAATCCCATGCGCGGGTTGCAAGGCGGATGCGACATATTTCGGGAAAATCGACCATACCGGTTCATTACGCATCGGCGCAGCCCACATGGGGATGGCCCGGTTGGCCATGTGGGCGCCCGTCTTGGCACCGATCTGTGATCGAAGATCGGCCCGACAACCGCGAGGCACGTTCGGGCGGTAGCTGTATTTCTCCTGCTTTCTCGCGCAACATCCTCTGCACCCCCCTTACGGTTATGACGGTTTATGACGGTTCCTGACGCTTTTTGGCCCAATCGGCCAGACCGGCGTCGATCTAGGCACCTCGCTGCGTTCGGAGCGCAATCGGCATTTAGCAAGAAAGTTTCACCACAAGAGACAGTGAGACGGTGAGAAGAAAAATAGGAAATAAGCGTTTGCAACACAGAGCGCACAGAGGACACAGAGATCCTTTGCCGGACGCCCCGGAGATTTGCGCCCCCTGCATTGTGGCCAATGCGCCCCACGCATGGCGGATGCGACATATTTTGGGAAAATCGACCATACCGGTTCATTACTATTCCTAACGGTTCCTAACGGATCATACCGCTTTTGCGACCGCCCGAATGGCCTTTTGCCGACACGGACGGCTGCAAACCCCCATATGGTTATGCGCGGCGCGCATGGCGAAATGGGGCATGCAAAAATGACCCCGCACCGGTTTAAGGGCTCGGGAATCCTGTTGTTTAGTCAAAATTATTGGAGCCGATATACTAGCACAAAAAAGGAACAAATTCAAGGAGAAATAAGGTTCAGAGAAATTCTAGGCCGACCATATTGTGGTTTCGACACGGTAGGCTAGAATCTTCAGCCTTCGACGTTCAAAACGCGCGGCCTTTTTGAGGGCGGGCCATCTAGTTTTGCCTGCAATTCTAGCACAATCTCAGCAGGTTCTGGCGGAACCCCTTCTCGCAACGAATTCTGCACTTCGTCCCATTCCGAATAAATTATTTGGGCCTCGCCCATTTTGTAGTCGGGACCAGACTTGGCGAGCGGGTAGGCCAGCCAAGTGATCTCGCTGTTTGCCGGCGATGTATGTGCGAACGGTGGCATCGCGTTAAAAAATTGCGTGTCCACGACAACAAAAAATTTCTTACCCCAGCGCCGAAATACTGGAACTTTCAATTGAAGTTGAGGCACGAGACGTTTTTGGGCAGACGAACGGAAATCTGGGCGCCGGGCTGAGTTTGTTAAATCCAGCTTTCCATGCTCAAGGTAATAGTTCATTGGCGTGCGAATTTCTGTGCCAGAAAAATAGACTGCCTGAACTTCAAGCGCAGCGAAATCAACAATATTTCCGTCGTCTATGCGGCCTAACAAGAAATCTACTTTTCCGATCTTTCTCTCGGACTTGCCTTCTTCTGTTGTTGCAATTCTCAGAATACGAATCTCGGGAAATACACCAAAACTTACAGACTCCCCAAACGCATACCGTGCGGCATCTAAGAAGATTCGGTCGCCTTCAAGAAAGCGAGCTGGGCAGGTGGCCGCGGCCTCATTTCCGTCGGACAGGCTACAAATGCCAATAGGATCTGTTTTACTTGACTTGGTGCAGGGTGAATCACGAAATGGGCAAATTTTATTTTGGCGGAACAACTTTGCTTCGTTGGATATATTCTCGACACCGCAGCCAAATATTTCCGCCATTAGCATTTTACTGCTAGTTCCGGCCATCTTAGGCTGTGGCCAACATGGGCGAAGAGTTAATCCCAGATTCCGCCCAGCTCAGCGATTCAAGTACGGCTTCGGCAACTTTTCGACCTAGTTGGGGCGGTACAGCGTTACCGACTTGGATATATTGCTCAGTGCGCGGGCCGGCAAAATCAAACCAATCAGGAAATGATTGCATCCGGGCCGCCTCTCTAACAGTTAGAACACGGTCTTGTTCAGGATGGATATATGCCCCCCAATGGAGATCACATTTTGTGAGGATTGTTGATGCTAGGCCTTTTTTTCGTAAGCGACCATAACGCTTGGTATGATCGCAGCGCCGAGCACGCTTCATACCTTCAGGTAACAATTCTATCGGAACGTCGCGCCAGCTTCCGCCTTCGGGAATAAATTTCATACGTTCAAGGTTGATCGGCGCGAGGCGCGGCGCGGCGTGATTGGTGATTTCAATACTGTTGCCACGAAGCATCGCCTGGTAGGCACAAATTGATTCTGTACGATAGGGAAGCGGGCCTCCTGGGTCTTCGCCATTTTTTAATGAAGGTAGGTCGGCGATAGCATCCCACACAGTGATGAAAGGCTCCAAATTTGGACCATGTGTCGGCTCCGGCCACGCTATTGGAATATCAAGTCGATTGCCGACAAAGAATATACGTCTACGCTCTTGGGGAACCCCATATTCTTCAGCACGTAAGATTTTCATTTCTACGTGGTAGCCAAGATCGCCTAGGCATTTGTGTATCGCGGCTACAGCCTCGCCTCCACCAACAGACGTGATACCCGTGACATTTTCCATTACGACCCAGCGCGGCAAGAGTCCCTCTACGATTCGAAGATATTCTCGGAACAATCCACTGCGCACGTCATGTAGGCCTCGCTGATGATTGTACACGCTAAACGACTGGCAAGGCGGTCCTCCGATTAGGCAATCAAGTTCGCCCTTATCTAATCCGACTGTCTTAAGGAGTTCAGCTGCCGAAATATCTTCGATGGGACCGGGAATAAAAAGTGCCTCAGGATGGGTGGCTGCGAATGTTTGCCCGCCATATCGGTCAATATCGTTTCCGGCTAATATGCGAAAGCCTGCTTGACGAAATCCCTCGGATAGACCGCCTGCTCCGCAAAACAAATCTATAGCCGTTGGCTGCATGACACTTATCCCTCGAACAACTTAAACTACCTTATAATGCGCTTCTTAATATTTAAAGCACAACGCATAGATTCGATCAGGAGTTTTAAAGACATTACACTTAAAAGAACGAAGAGGGAACCATTTAATTTTATGGCTTACCTGTCTTTGGAGATTGCGGAGCATCAACGCCTCTCGCCAATACAGGCGACCTGTTATCCATATTGCCGGTCTATAGTGTCAGCTTTATAACCACCTCACGCCACCGAACTCACCCCACCTTCAAGGCCCGCTTCACGGCGCCCGGCTCCTTGCCGATCAGATACATCAGCACCTTTGCCGGGCCCTCGGGCTGGCGGCGCTTTTGCTCCCAGTTGCGTAAAGTTCCGGCGGGAACATGAAAGGTGTCGGCAAACTCGGCCTGGGTCATGCCGAGGGATTTACCACTGCTGTCCGGTTTAAATTCGCGCCCATTGCATAGCCATTTGATTTGGGCAGAATTTCGGGTCTGGTTTTGGTTCGAGCAGTTGGTCGATGCGTTTCCGGTGCATGAGGTTAGCGCGCACGAGCCTGGCGAAAGCGAG
>JABHAA010000038.1 GCA_018674495.1 Rhodospirillaceae bacterium
CGGTACCAGTCGCGCCCGGCGACCTTGCCGGTGACCGCCACAGCTGCGCCGATGCCCAGATTGCCGAGCCGGGCTGAATCCACATCCGGCTTCCGGCGCACATTGGCGGAGCGGGTGACGGTCATTTCCTGATCCATGGCCAGAACGCGCCGGGCGGGCGGCGGCTGATCCGGTCTGACCTGATTGGAAGGGCCGAGCGTGGCCAGCCGGTTGCGCGCCAGATCGATGAAGGTGCCTTTGGGAAAGCGTTTGATATAGGCGGCGAAGTCGGCCGCCTCGCGGCTGTCCTTGATGGCGTTCCAAAAGGCCAGATCGAGGGCCGAATTGGCGGCGAGGCGGGGCGGCGGCGGCACCTGGCGCAAGGAAGCCAGCTTGAAGACAAAATCCCCTCGGTCATAGTCTTCGTCGGCCAGCTTGCCCGAGCGCGGCGTCTGGCGGGTGCGCGAAATATTGGTGTAGCGGTCGGTGATGAACAAGCCCAGCTCGCTCGCCGTCAAAAAGCCGTCGTCGTTGGCATCGGCGCGGGATTCGCCATTGATGGCGCGCAGGAATAATTTGCGGAACGTGCCGTCGTCGGAAACCGTCTGGCCGCGGTCGCCGGATGTGAGGAACTGGCGCACCGGGCGCGCGGTGGCGAGGGTAATGGCCGGCGGCGGCTTTGAGCGCTGGGAGTTAAACACGGTGCCGGCGAAGCAGGCGTCGAACACCGTATAGGCGTGCTTTGACTGGGCGAGGCGCACAAACTCGCCAAAGCGGCGTAAAGACAGAGACTTGAGCCGGAACTGGGTGGCGGCGGCGGCTGATTGGTCCGGATCGGGTGCGTCGGCGGGCACCAAAAAGCCCTCGTCCTCCAAGGTGTGACCATGGCCGGCGAACCAGACAAACAGACGCGCCGCCGGATCGGCACCCTTGACCACGTAAAACTCTTCGAGGGTGGCTTTCAATTCGTCGGATTTGAGGTTGGTGGCCAAGGTCACGTCGAAGCCGCGCTTTTTCAAGGCCGCCGCGATCAGTTCGGCGTCGCGCACCGCGTTGGAGAGGCGCGGCCAGCCTTTCGAATACTTGTTGATGCCGATCACCAAGGCGTGCGAGGCACCGTACAGATTGACCGTGCCCGCATCTGCAGCGCCGGCGCGCTCCGTTTCCTTGATCGTCACATTGAGGCCTCTGGATACAGCAGCCGCCGGAGACGCCAAGACGCCTAGCAGCATCGCGGCGCAAAACCCCTTCAGCAGTAACAATCGCAGCAATCCCATGACACCGGCCTCTGACTTCACCTGCTATACTATGCCGGGGCGAGGGCCGTTTTTGCAATGCCCACAAGGAAACCTAGTCGTCGGCGCAAAAAAATACCGGCCCCAAAAGGGGCCGGCAAGTCTAACAGGGAGTTCCGATTTGGCGGGTGGGCGGAGAGCCCAAGCGGGGGGGAGGAAGCGCATTCCCGCCAAATCTCAATTAGGAATATAGAGGAACTATGTTACTCGCGTATGTCGCGAATGTTGCCGAATTGTAAAGAAATGTATTCACAACTTACCGTCTCCGGCTGGCAATAAGGCGGCAATCGGTTAAGCTTGTGGCCATGAACGAGATCACCGAAAATTCGCGCGCCCCTGGCGATAACACCCCCATCGGCATCTATGTGATCACCGGCTTCCTGGGCAGCGGCAAGACAACGCTGCTGAACCATCTGGTCAGCGATCCGGCGATGGCCGACACCGCCGTCATCATCAACGAGTTTGGCGAGGTGGGCATCGACCACGCGCTGGTGGAAAAAGCCTTCGAGGACGCGCTGCTGTTAAGCAATGGCTGCCTCTGCTGCACCATCCGGGGTGATTTGCTTGATACGTTGGAGACCTTGTCGGTGCGCCGCGACATGGGCCGCATCCCAGCCTTCAAACGGGTGGTGATCGAAACCACCGGCCTCGCCGATCCGGCGCCCATCGTCGAAAGTCTGAGCGACGACATGGTGGCGGCCAGGGGCTTTGCCTTGCGCGCCATCGCCACCACCGTCGATGCGGTGCACGGCATGGGCCAGTTGGACAGCCAGTTCGAATCGGTGAAACAGGCGGGCATGGCTGATCTGTTGCTGGTCACCAAAACCGATCTGGCCGATGCCGGCGCGCTCACCCGGCGCCTTCGCGCCCTCAATCCCGGCGCCGATATCGAGACGGTTCTCGATGGCCGTCTGGAGCCGGAGAGGCTGTTCGCTCTCGACGGGTTCGATGCGAAGGCCGCCAAGGACTGGCTCGGCGCGGATCATAGCGGCGACGGCGAGCACGAGCATGATCATCACCATAGTCCTGACGTCAACGCCCATAACAATGTTCGCGCCATTTCCATTATCCGGGATACTCCCCTGCCCTGGCCGGCTGTGCGGGCCTGGCTGCGCTCCCTGGCCAGCTTGCGCGGCGCTGACATCCTGCGCATGAAGGGCATTCTTTGCATCGAAGATGTGGGCGTGCCCATCGCCGTGCACGGCATTCAGTCTATGCTGCATCCGCCAAAGCGGCTCAAGGGCTGGAACGGCGAAACGCCGGGCAGCCGCGTTGTATTCATCGGCCGCGATCTGGATGCCGGCGGCGTCAATCACGCCCTCGACACGGCGCTTGCGGAGCACGCTAACCGCCATTCATAATCACCGAACCGCGCCATAAACAGGGGAACATCAATGTCCGGCCACGAAACATTCAATATGAAATTGCTCGCCCATGACACGCTCATCGGCTGGGGCGGCATCGGCGAGGGTATGTCGATCCAAGAAGCCCCCGGCGGGCGCCGCATCATGTGGCTGGCCCATGAGGGGCCGCCGAAGAACTTCACCGGCGTCGACGTCACCGATCCGAAAAACCCCAAGGTGATTGTCCAGCGCGACATCGCCAATGACTGCGTGCGCTCCAACAGCCTCGAGGTGTGCGGCGATATCATGGCGGTTGCCTACCAGACCCGGGCCGAGCCTGGCACCCTGGCCCCCGGCTTCGGGCTTCATCCGGCGGGCATCGAGCTGTTCGATATTTCCGATCCGGAAGATCCTAAGACGATCTCCTTTTTCGATTGTTCCGGGCCCCATTCCATGGGCGTTCACCAGTTGTGGTTTGTCGATGGCGAATACATCCATTGCGCCGCCGGGGCGCCCGATTTCCAGCCCCGCGACCCCGCCGACAACCAGATTTACCGCTGCATCGATGTGCGCAATCCGTCCAAGCCCGAAGAAGCGGGGCGCTGGTGGATGCCGGGACTGATGGAAGGCGACGCCGCCGATCCGCCGCCCCGCCATCCGGTCTTTAATTCCGGCTTTCGCGCCCACAACACCAACGTCTATCCGGAACGCCCCGACCGGGTGTATCTGGCCTATCTGGACGGCGGCATGTTCATCCTCGATATCTCCGACAAGGCGAACCCAAAGCCGGTCAGCCACTGGAACCCGCACCCGCCACATAACGGCTTCATGCATACGGTCCTGCCGCTGCTGAGCCGTGATCTTTTGATTGTCACCGATGAATGCATTCGCGACGGCGGCGAGGATTGGCCGAAGCTGACCTGGGTGGTGGATGCCCGCGACGAGAACAACCTGGTGCCAATCTCCACCCTGCCGATCCCGCCGGTGGAGGAATTCCGCAATCGCGGCGGGCGCTACGGCTCGCACAACCTGCACGAAAACCGGCCCGGTCCGAGTTACCGCTCGGACACCATTGTGTTCGCCACGTTCTTCAATGGCGGTGTGCGCGCCTTCGACACCTCAAACCCGTTCCAGCCCACCGAGATCGCCCATTTTGTCCCGGAAAATCCCGAGGGCAGCCGCGCCGGCGCGTGCCAGATCAACGACGTTTATGTGGACGAGAACCGCATTTGCTACTGTGTCGACCGCTCCACCGGCGGGCTCTATATATTGGAGATGGAGGTGGAGATTTAGGCCGCAGCAGCTAATTCTGAGGCTTGACCTCAGTCAGAAGAATTCTGCACTCCTCGGTCCCAATATTCTGGATGGAATGAGACCGGACAGGTCTGTTACGCGCGCGCCCTGTCCCTCCAACGCGCTGCAAATCCCGCTGGCTACCGTCCGGAAAGAATGCACGAACATGACAGTTCGTAACATAATAAACCGCCGAAGGCGGATGGCCGTGCCAATTGTCCCGTGCCCCGGGTTTCCATATGGCCAGAAGCACCCGCATCAACTCGTTTTCTGCGAGGACATGGTATATGTCCGGCGAGGCTTTTACCGCATCCGGCATATTTTGTGCCGAGGCTTTCGGCACCCAAATCGCCAAAAAACTGACAAAAACCACCGACAAAATTAACAGGTAATTCGAATGGATAAATTTGGATTTTAACATTGCCGCCCCCCCTTAGTGTTTTATCTATTTATCGTTGCATATCGACAATTGGTTTTCAACTAGCTACGCCAGGATTGGCATTCCCAGCATGATTGACCTAATATCACGGGCGCTAGATCCGGGGAGGAAATTCTTGGCTGAGAAGACTTCGGATATCAGACTCGCAGCGATTTTGGCTGCCGATGTCGCTCAATATACACGACTTGTGGAGGCAGATACCCTCGGTACAGTTTCTGCCTGGACCACAGCGCGCGACGAACAAATTGAACCGGGCGTGGCCCGCCACAACGGAACCATCGTCAAGTTCACCGGCGATGGATTTCTTGCGGAATTTCCGACGGTACAAACAGCCGTAGAATGCGCCATAGAGCTGCAAGATGAATTGGCGATCAATCCCCTAATGTTCCGCATGGGTGTCAGTATGGGGGATATCGTGGATGACGGTCGCGATATCCACGGCGAAGGCATCAACATTGCAGCACGGCTTGAAGCGATCGCAACCCCGGGCGGCATCTGTATTTCCGGCGACGTCTATAATCTGGTGCGTAACAGGATTGATGAAGAGTTTGAAGATTTAGGCCAACACAAGATCAAGCATGTTTCGATGAAGATCGCCATTTATGCCATCAAACGATTCAATGCGCCCAATGGGATCAGCGAAGAAAGGCAGACCAATAGCGAGCAGGTTGCCAGAATACGAGAAGGCTCTAATTGGTTCAAACCGTGGCAAGCGTGGTCGGCAGGGCTGTTGATTCTGGCATTCGCAAGTATTGGAATGTTTGGTTTCCAGAGCCAACCACCGCCCAGTGAAGAAACAGCCGCCAACGAAAGACGCAACACGCAATCTATGCAACCGAACATCATGCCCACCCCGCCGACGCTGAAACCGGCGGTTATACCGAAAGGACCATTGATCCCAGGGAAAAGCTTCCAAGATTGTGATATATGCCCAGTAATGTTCGTCGTGCCTGCGGGAAACTTCATGATGGGCTGGAAAGTAGGTGACGCCGACGAAAAACCGGTGCACGAAGTCACCATCCCGAACAATTTTGCAGTTGGAAAATATGAAGTTACCTTCCGCGAATGGGATGCTTGCGTTGCCAGCGGCGGATGCGGCGCGTACCGCCCCGACGACAAAGGATGGGGCCGGCTAACCCGCCCGGCTATCAACGTGTCGTGGACCGATGCCCAAGATTACATCACCTGGCTTCGCGACCGAACAGGTAAGAAATACCGGCTGCTGACGGAAGCGGAGTGGGAGTACGCAGCGCGCGGAGGATCTTCGAGCAAATACCCTTGGGGAGTCACACTGGACGCCGGAAAGGCGAATTATGGTCGCTATAGAAATAGAACAGTGCCCGTCGGCACTTATGAAGCAAACGCTTTCGGATTACACGATGTAATTGGCAACGTGTGGGAATGGGTCGCCGATTGTTACAGCAAAAGCGCTTATAAATCGCACGCGGCCTACCCAGCGCCAGTTCTAGATAACCAAGCAACGTGCCGACGTGTCCTAAGGGGCGGCGCTTGGAATGTGGATATGTCGGATGGATACGATCTATTACGCACTTCAATTCGTGAAAAGGCGAAACGCAAGGGGCGGTATAGTTTTTTTGGGGTTCGCGTAGCCCGGGATATAAATTGACCAAGTTATACCGGTGACCTACTTGTCAAAATCGGCCAGCTCCGCCGCGAACGGCCCCATAGGCAGCGGCTGCGAACGCCAGAAATATTTGACGGCTTCTGGCAATGCGGCGGCCAGCGCGGTCGGCGATGCGTGCTCGGCCTCGCTCAATTCCAGCACTATTGCGCCCGCGTGCCGGAGGCGTGCCTGATCGCTAGCCGTCTTGCCGCCGGCGGTTTCGGCGCCTGCGAAATAAATGGCGATGCAGCCTTCGTCGCACCACAGGGCCAGCGGCGCCAGCACGAACCGTTCCGCCCCCTCGTCGCCCACATAAATATGCGCTTGCGGCAAAGGCGCGAAAGCGGCGAACAGCCAGTGCTCCGGGGCATAAAGGCCATGGAACTCCGCCGCCATGGCATCAACCTTCCCGCCATGTTCGGCCAGATGATCCTTTATGAACGCGAAATAGTGCGTGATGAATTCCGCCTGGCGCTTGTTGAAGATATCGCACAGCCCGCGCGCCCGGTTATTCAGGAAGGTGATCATACCGGAATGGTCATCCGGCTCCAGATGGGTGGGAACCGGCAGATTGTGGACGGCGCCGAACAGGCGATGCCCCCGTCCCTTGCCGATGACCGCGTAGCCGACCGGGCAATCATGCTCCCAGCCGCCATCGGGGCGCGCATCAAGCGCCATGCGCTCCGCCGTCCAGCTTGTGGTGCCGAAGGGCACGATCATATCTCCGGGCTTGAGAATGGCATCGGTCATAACGCTGGGGTGTACTAGATTGTGCCAGTTGGGTAAAACCTGACGGCGGCGATAATCGAGGGAGCAAAGCCATGGACCAAAGCACCAATTGGCCGGTGAAAACCCGGGAAATGCGGAATTTCTGCATGGATTCCACCTATTGGAACGAATTCGAATACCGCGACGACGATATCATCGTCGCCACTTGGGCCAAATCGGGGACCACCTGGGTGCAACAGATCATCGCCCAGTTCATATTCGAAGGCGAGATCGGCGGCCTGCCCATTGCCGATATGTCGCCCTGGCTGGATTTCCGCCTGCCGCCGTTGGAGATCAAACTGCCCGAGATCGATGCCCAGACCCACCGCCGTTTTTTGAAGACCCATTTGCCGCTCGACGCCTATGTATTTTCGCCGAAAGTCAAATATGTCTACATCGCCCGCGACGGTCGCGATTGCTGCTGGTCCATGTACAACCACCACGCCAGCATGCTCGATTGGGTGTACGAGGAATTCAACAAGCTACCCTATTTCGGGCCCGTGGTGGCGGCGCCGAAAACCGACGACATGTACGAATATTATATGGACTGGTTTATCAATGACGGCGCCCCGTTTTGGCCGTTTTGGGAAAATATCCGCACCTGGTGGGAGGCGCGCAATCTGCCCAACGTGCATTTCATCCACTATCAGAACCTGAAAGACGACATGAAAGGCGAAATGCAAAAGATCGGCGAGTTCCTGGGTTACGATGTCAACGGCTTAAAAAAATCCACCTGGGACAAGATGGTCCTCCAATGCACGTTTGATTACATGAAAGAGAACGCGACATTGAGCACTCCGCTGGGCGGCGATATGTTCTCCGGCGGCGCCACCGCTTTCGTCAACAAGGGCACCAACCAACGTTGGAAAGACACCCTTAGCGCCACCGACGTTGCCGTCTATGAAGCCCGTGCCTTGGCCGAGCTCGGCCGCGAATGCGCCCACTGGCTGGCAACGGGCGCGTTCCTGAGGTAATGCGGATGCTCCGCCGCAGCAACGGCTTTGCGCATCGCATCAATATGGAGAACAATCCGGTTAGCACATACAAATAAGTTCATACAAACAATAAGGGGGGCACAACCTCCGTGAGTGACGACGTTTGGGGACTTCCCCAAACCCGACCCGCAAACAGGAGGACATTGTGAATATATCCCGTAACTTAGTCATTTTGGGCGCTGCAACCATCGCCGCGGCCACCACCAGCTGGACGGTGCCGGCGTCGGCGGCCGATCCCTACTACAAAGGCAAGACCATTACCGTGCTGATCGGGCGCGGCCCGGGCAGCGGCACCGATGCCACGGTGCGCTCGTTCACCAAGTACTGGTCGAAATACATTCCCGGCAACCCGAAGATCATCAACAAGAACACCAAGGGCTTCGCCGCTTTCAATACAGTCTATGAGAAGGGCAAACCCGACGGCACGCTGATCACCTTTACGCCTTATGATCCGGTCTCGCCGATGACCAAGCGCAAGGGCTTCCGTGCCGATTACGGCAAAATGAGCTTTGTCGGCGGCTTCGTGAACCCGCCTATGCTGTATGCGTTGACCAAGGTTATCAAAAGCAACAACGACATCATGAAAATGAAGGGCGCCATCTACGGCGGACAGCGCCCAACCCTTCGCTTTGATCTCATGGGTAGGATCACCCAGGACATCATGGGCAATGATTACCGTTACACCACCGGTTTCGGCGGCGGTAAAAAAGTGCTGAACGCCATGCGCCGGGGTGAAGTTCATTTGCAGACGGTCGGGCTGAACCTCTACCGGCTAACGGCAGAAAGGGCCCTGGTAAAGACCGGCAAGGCGATCCCGCTTTGGCATTATGATTTCCCGCAGGCACCGATGATGGCCAAGGAAGTCTTCGGCCCCGAAATCCCGAGCTTTGAAGCCCATTACACCAAAATCCACGGCAAAAAGCCTTCGGGAGAAATGTGGGACATCTACAAATGGATGGCGAAGACCGTTAATGGCCTCAGCTATTCCGCCTGGATGCCGCCCGGGGTCAAAAAGGAAGCCTATGAAGCCCTACTCGCCAGTTTCGAAAAAACCGCCAAGGACCCGGCGTACCTCGCCGAACAGAAAAAAATGTTCGGCTTCAACCTGCCCGTGGTCGATCGGGCAACCGGCCTCGACGTGGTCAAGGCGATGACCGATGCGACGCCGGCCCAGGTCTCCTTCCTGAACAAATATATCAAGGAAGGCGCCAAGCATAAGATCAAGAAAAAGAAGAAAAAATAAGCGAGACGAATGACGTCAGGCTGGCCGGTTTCCAATGCGCGAAACCGGCCGGTTTGATATTGGCGGCCTGCAACTGACTATACGATTTTCCTAACAGGGAAACATCATGCTGGAAGCGATGCTCAACGGACTCGTGCTGGTTTTTCAGTGGCCGGCCATCGGCTTTCTGATGCTCGGCATCGTGATCGGCATGTGGATGGGTGCCGTGCCCGGCCTTGGCGGCATTATCGGGCTGGTTTTGCTATTGCCGTTTACCTTCGAAATGGACCCGGTGCCGGCCTTCGCCCTGCTACTCGGAATGTACGCTGTTACATCGACAAGTGATACCATTGCGTCCGTGATGCTCGGTATCCCCGGCACTTCGGCCTCACAAGCGACGGTGCTGGATGGCTATCCACTAGCCAAGATGGGACAAGCCGCCAGAGCCTTCGGCGCGGCATTCACCGTGTCGGCCTTTGGCGGTGTCGTTGGCGCCCTGATCATGGCGGCGTCACTGCCGATCCTGTTGCCGATGATTTTGGCCTTCGGCGTGCCTGAGTTTTTTTTCCTGGCGGTGCTCGGGCTAACCATGGTCGGCGCTCTGGCTGGCGGCTCGATCTTCAAGGGGCTGACCGTGGCCGCCTTGGGGCTTTTGCTGACTGCGGTCGGCTATGCCGACAGCACCGGCGTGCCGCGCTTTACATTCGACCAGCCCTATTTGCTGGAAAACCTGCCGATCATCCCTATCGTGCTTGGCCTGTTTGCGCTGCCAGAACTGTTGGAGATGGCGGTTAAAAACACCTCCATCGCCCGCATAGAAGCCTCGGATTCCAAGGACGCAACGCTAATGGCTGGGGTTCGCGACGTGATCAAGCATTGGTGGCTGACGGTGCGCTGTGCCCTTCTCGGCACCTATGTGGGTATGCTGCCGGGGCTCGGTGTTTCCATCGTCGACTGGATCGCCTACGGCCATGCGGTACAAAGCGCCAAGGACAAATCCAAATTCGGCCAGGGCGACATCCGAGGCGTCATCGCGCCCGAGGCGGCCAACAACGCCACCAAGGCCGGCGCCCTTATCCCGATGATCGCCTTCGGCATTCCGGGCAGCCTGGGCACCGCTATCTTGCTCGGCGCGTTGGTTATCAAGGGCCTCCGGCCCGGCCCGGAAATGCTGATCGATCATATCGATCTCACGTTCTCGATGATCTGGGATATCGTCATCGCCAATCTGGTCGCCGCCGGATTGCTGATGATCTGGTCGAAGCAGGTGGCCAAGGTATCGTTCCTTCCAGGCCATTTGCTGGTGCCGGGGGTGGTTGTCTTTGTGCTCATGGGCGCCTGGCTGGCCAGCGCAGCAATCGGCGATTGGATTTCGGTAATCGCCTTCGGCTTTTTGGGCTACTGGATGAAGCAGGGTGGCTGGCCGCGCCCGCCCCTGATCCTGGCATTGGTGCTCGGCAAGCTGATGGAAGACAACCTGCTGCTAAGCTTGCAGGTCTATGACAATTTCACATGGATCACCGGACGGCCCATTGTGCTGGTGATCATCGCACTCATCGTGCTGACCATTTATCTGGCGGTAAAGGGCGTCATCAAGGCCAACAATACGCCCAAGGACCAGAACGCGGTCATCGCCGGCGAAGGTTCCGGAAGGAACCCACTTATGTCGCTGCCGCTCACACTTTTCTTACTTGCGATATTTATCGCGGCCCCCATCGGCGGGCGCGAATGGGAGTTCGAATCGCAGCAGTTCCCGCTGGTGGTGAGCGTCACCTCGATTATCATGCTGATCTTTATCCTGATCGCCGACATTCGCGAGGCGCGCGCCGACATCAAGGAGCAGCGCGGATTTGGACCGGCCTTGGCGGCGTCCTTGAACAAGGCGGATTTCCATCGATCGGCAAGCTTCATCGGCTATTTGATCGCCATCCTATTCGCCAGCATCGTCATCGGCCAGCAGATCGCCCTGCCCTTGTTCGTCGCCATCTATCTATGGCGCTGGGGACATTACAACTGGAAAATATGCATCGGCTATGCGCTGGCCGCCTGGATATTCATCTTCGGCTTTTATGACCAGATCATGCACTTGTTCTTTTATCAATCGGTGCTGTTCGGATAGAGGCGTATCAAAAAAGCCGCGCGTTGCAATCGTCGTTATCGAAGGGCACCAGCTCGTCAAAGCCGCCGCGCCGAGTGATCTCGGCCCACTCTGGGTTTGCGATAAGCGCGCGGCCAACGGCGATCAGATCAAACTCACCCCGCCCGATCATAGCGGCCGCGTCGCCAGCGTTATCCACGACCCCCTCGGGCTCGGTTCCCGTATTGCCGTTGACCGAGCCGACGCTGATCGTCGGCTTACCGGTGAGCTTCTTCGCCCAGCCCGCCAGATTGAGATCTGAGCCTTCGAATTCCGGCTCCCAAAATTTGAGGGTCGAGCAATGGAACATGTCGGCGCCGGCGTCCGATAACGGCGCCAGGAATTCGCCAAACTCGTCCGGGCTGGTCACCAGTTTCGCCTTCATATCGCCCATCTTCCATTGGGAGACGCGGGCGCATATGGGGAAATCGGGTTTCGTTGCACGCCGGCATTCGGCAATTACCTCGGCGCCGAAGCGGGTGCGCCCGGCCCAGTCGCCGCCATATTTGTCGTCCCGGCGGTTGGTCCGCGGCCAGAAGAACTGATCAATGAAATAGCCGTGGGCGGCGTGAATTTCGATGCCGTCGAATCCATATTCCAGGGCCAATGCGGCGCTGACGCCATAGCCAGCGATGATATCTTCGATCTCAGTCTGGCTGAGCGGCCCGTTTTCTTCGGCGCCGTCGGCCCACAGACCGGATGGCCCGCGCAGTTTTACGCTCCCATCGACGCCGGGGCCCAAGGGGCGCCCGCACAATCCCACATGCCAAAGCTGCGGAAAGATGCGGCCACCGGCGCTGTGCACCCCATCGGCGATGCGCGCCCAGCCGTCCATGCAAGCGCCGGCTTGGAAGCGCGGCACCGCCATGGCGCGGCCCGCCGAGGGATGCGCGATATATGTGCCCTCGGTCAAAATCAGCCCAACGCCGGCTTCGGCGCGGCGGCGATAGTAATCGGCAACGTCGGCGCCGGGCACGCCAGCCGGCGCAAAATTTCGCGTCATCGGCGCCATGACGATGCGGTTGGGTAGGGTGAGCGCGCCGAGCTTAAATTCCTCGAACAAGGCGTCTGTGGATGCCGGCGCCATGGATGATCCCCCCATATATGGTTTCGCTGCCGCTATATTAAGGAAGACGGCATAAGAGGGGCAATGCCGTTCCATGGGCCCTCGAATTGTGCTGGCGGGCGAAGCGTACAGCCCCTATACAGGAACAATCTAATCTAAGGAGGAACAACCGATGCCGACAATCGACGACGTATCAATCATCAACTCAAATACAGCCGAAGCCAGGACGGTGGATACCGGGTTGGAGCGGACAATTTGCTCCGATGCCCTGTGTGGATCGAAGACCCTGGACGTCTATCGCCGGACGGTATCGGACGGGCAAACATTCTCCGCCGGCGGCGGCGATGACTATCATCTGGTCTACGTCATGGATGCGCCCAAAGGCGGCATCATCAGCTTCGATGGCGCCACCAAAGCGGCCATCGAGGGCGCTGGCGCCTTGATGGTTCCCGGCGAGACCGCAAGTTTCCAAGCCACCGGCTCGGACCTGGAACTGCTGCACATGGTAACGCCGAAGCCGCCCGCAGGCGTCGAAGACGGCCTGCCCGGCGGGCCCGGATATATGTTTGATCGCGATACCTTGCGCCCCCTCACCGATGCCAGCGGCGGCCGCATTCGCCGCTTCTGCGCCGAAAGCACGGTGCGCTTGCTGGATGGCGCGAGGCTTACATCAACCAACGCCATTCAGGCTGGCGAGATGCGCTATCTCGAAGGCGGCTCATCACCCTATCATCAGCATGTGGGCACCGAGGCCAATCCGGGCGGCCCAGCGCACTGCTATATGACCTTCTATGGCCGCGGCCAGGTGGAGGTGGGCGACACCTCCCAGGAACTTGAGCCGGGCACGCTGGTATTTTTCCCGTCAGGCGTTCCGCACCGGCTACGCGCCATCGGCGGCGTGCTCGACTATTTCGAGATACAAGCTTGGCGGAGCTTCAAGACCAACGTGCTCTCGGAAGAAGAGCTGGGTCTCAAATGGTACTATGACCCTGAATCCGAAGGCGCCAAGCCGGTGGAATGGGACCAAAGCTAGGCAGTCGTTTTATGGGATTTCCGGGATAATCCAGGGCGGTCGGTTGGCCGCCCTGGCTATATGTGAGCCGCGCCCCACCAAACCATCGCTGGGCAAATCAGGACTTGAGAAACCCGGACATAAGTGTTTCCTTTTTGGGCAAGAATATTCCCTTTGGGAAAATACATTAGGGGCGACGTCACCATGAAATTTGCATTCATCCTGTTCGGCATGCGGCTTCTCTTTTGGTGGACGGCGCTGCGCCATCCGGTCTTCCGGGCGCGGCTCAAGGAAAAAAACCTGACCGCCCAGATGCGCACCAAGGATGGCAAGATAGGGCGCTGGTTCAAGTTCAAGGACGGCACTGTTTCATCGGGCGCTGGACTGGCGGATGCACCCGACGTCACCCTCACCTTCAAGACCGCCGAGATCGCCGCTCATTTATTGATGCCGCCGATCAACCAGCTCGAACAGATCAACGCCATGAAGGATTTCAACCTTTCCCTCGAAGGCGAGGATGAGCTGACATCATGGTTTACTCAGACCACACTGCTGACCCAAACCGTCGGCTGGAAATACGGCATCGATCAGGGCAAGGGCGTCACCCGCTATACCCAGATGACCAATGGCGGTCCGGTTTTCGTCTATGAAAAGGACGGCAAGATTATCCGCATGACGCCGATCAGCTTCGACGATACGGACGCCGCGTCTTGGTCCATCAAGGCCAAGGGCAAGACATTCACGCCGCCCCGTAAAACCTCCATCGCGCCGCACGGGCAGAACTGGAAGTCCATGGTCTATTCGCCGGACCGGCTGTTGTATCCCATGAAGCGCGTCGATTTCGATCCCAACGGCGAGCGCAATACGCAGAACCGTGGCAAATCGGGCTATGAGCGCATCTCCTGGGATGAGGCCCTCGATATCGTCGCCGGCGAGATCAAACGCCAGAAGACCGTACATGGGCCCGGCGCCATCGCGCTATCCCACGGCTCCCACCATACCTGGGGCAATATCGGCTATTACCTTTCGGCGGCGTTTCGCTTCATCAACACCGTCGGCATGACAAGGGTGCTGCACAATCCTGATAGCTGGGAAGGCTGGTACTGGGGCGCAGTCCATCACTGGGGGCAATCCATGCGCGTCGGCCAGTGCGAAACCTATGGCGGCGTCGAGGACTGCATGCAGGAATCGGAAATGGTGGTTTTCTGGTCGGCCAATCCGGAAGCCACATCGGGTTCTTACGGTGCATTGGAAGGGAGCGTGCGCCGCCAATGGCTGAACGAATTGGGCATCGAAGTGGTTCACATCGATCCTTACTTCAATGAAAGCGCCCAGCTTTTGGGCGGCAAATGGATCGCGCCGAAGCCGACCACCGATACCGCCCTGGCCCTGGCCATCGCCCATGTATGGATCACAGAAGGCCTCTACGACAAAGACTTTGTCGAGACCAAGACCTTGGGCTTCGATGTCTGGCGCGCCTATGTGATGGGCGAGGAAGACGGCATCCCGAAGACCCCCGAATGGCAGGAAGGCGAGACCGGCGTTGCGGCGAAAACCGTGCGCGCCCTAGCCCGCAACTGGGGCACCAAGAAGACATATTTAGGCGCCGGCGGCTGGGGCAACGGCCATGGCGGCGCCTGCCGCAATCAATCGGGATTGCAATGGGCGCGCATCATGGTCTGCCTGATCGCCATGCAGGGCATTGGGCGGCCCGGCGTCAATATGGGCCATCTGCAATGGGGCACGCCGGTGGATGCCAATTTCTATTTCCCGGGCTATGCCGAAGGCGGCATGTCGGGCGATCTGCATCACACCGCCATGTCCGTTGAGTTGTTCCAGCGCATGCCGCAATTGCCGTCGGTCAACACGGTGGAACAAACCATCCCGCGCCTGTTCCTGCCCGAAGCCATTTTGGAGGGCAAAGCCGAAGGCTTCGCCTGGGACGGCCGCTCGATCGAGGCGCAATTCAACAAGATCAGTTACCCTAAGCCCGGCTATTCGAAAGTGCATATGCTCTATAAATATGGCGGCTCGATGCTCGGCACCATGCCCGACAGCAACCGCCATGTGAAAATGTACCAGTCGCCGGAACTGGAATTCGTCGTCAACCAGTCCATCTGGAACGAGGGCGAGGCCAAGTTCGCCGACGTGATCCTGCCCGCCTGCACCAATTTAGAGCGCACCGACATTTCCGAATGGGCGGCTCTTGGCGGCTATGCCTATCACGGCCAGACCCAACTTAATCACCGGGTTTGCATCTTCCAGCACAAGGTGATCGAGCCCATGGGCGAGTCCAAATCCGACTACAATATCTTCACCGAGATAACCAAGCGGCTCGGCCTGTCGGCCTATTTCACCGAGGGCATGAGCGAACTGGACTGGGTGAAGCGGGAATTCGACGCCTCCGATCTGCCCAAAATCGTCAAATGGAAGGACTTCATCCGCAAGGGCTATCTGGTGGTTCCGCCCAACCCGGAAGAGTTGCGCGACAATGTCTCGTGGCGCTGGTTCTATGAAGGGCGCAAGAAAGATGTGCCCGAACCGATGCCCCTGCCGTCGGATTATTCAGAAGAATATTTGAAGGGCCTGCAAACCCAATCGGGCAAGATCGAATTTGAATGCCAAAGCCTGATCCGGTACGCCAAGGACGATCCCGAGCGCCCGCCCATTGTCAAATACCAGACGCACGAGGAAGGCCCCGGCAATCCGGCGGTGACGGCCCGCTTCCCCTTGCAGATGCTGACCCCGCACCCCCGCTTTTCGTTCCACACCCAGGGCGACGCCAAGGATAGCTTCTTGAATTCCATCGAGGAGCACCGGGTCGAGGTCGATGGCTACCGCTATTGGGTGATCCGCCTCAACCCGGAAGACGCCGCCCAGCGAGGCATCAAGCAGCACGACCTGGTTAAGGTTCACAACGACCGGGGCGCGGTCTTGTGTGCCGCCAAGATAACGGGGCGGCTGCCATCGGGCGTCATCCACGGGTTTGAGTCCTGCGCCATCTACGAGCCCATGGGTGAGCCCGGTAAATCGGTAGACAAGGGCGGCATGCTCAACCAATTGACGCCGCCCAAGTCGCAATTAAAGCAGGGCCATTCCATGGGCGCATCCTGCGCGCAGGTGGAAGTATCCCCTTGGGACGGTGTGGTGGAAATCGAGCGGCCCATGATGGCGGCGGCGGAATAGGGAGCGATATCATGAGCAAATGGCACCTAATCGTCGACGTGGCGAACTGCACCAACTGCAATGTTTGTGTCCTCGCCTGCCACGATGAGCATGTGGACAACGACTTCCCCGGCTATGCGGGCGCCATGCCCAAGCACGGCCACAATTGGATCAACATCAAATCCAAAGAACGCGGCGCCACGCCGATGATGGACATCGCCTTCCTGCCGGTGTTGTGCCAGCACTGCGACAACGCGCCCTGCATGGACCGGGCGAGAGACGGCGCCATATCGAAGCGCGCCGACGGCATCGTCATCATCGATCCGGTCAAAGCCAAGGGCCAGAAACAAATCGTCGACGCCTGCCCCTACGATGCCGTCTGGTGGAACGAAGAAAAGGAAATCCCGCAAGCCTGGATTTTCGACGCGCATCTTCTCGACGACGGCTGGAAGGAGCCCCGCGCCGCCACCGTCTGCGCCACCGGCGCCATCCGCGCCGTCAAAATGGACGACGCCGCCTTCGCCAGAACCATCGCGGAAGAGGGCTTGGAAGAACTACACCCCGAGTACGGCACCAAGCCCCGCGTCATGTACAAGAACCTGCACCGCTACAACAAGGTCTTCATCGGCGGCAGCGTCGAGGCGGAAGCGGATGGCAATGTGGATTGCGTCAAGGGCGCCCATGTAACGCTGACCAAAGACGGCGCCAAAATCGCCGAGACGTTCACCGATGTTTACGGCGATTTCAAGTTCGACAAGCTGGACCCGGACAGCGGCGACTACACCCTAGACATCGCCGCCGAAGGCCACCCGGCGAAGTCGGTGAACGTGACGTTGGGCGAAAGCGTGTATGCGGGTGAGGTTCGGGTTTAGAAAACACCCCACCTTCGTCATGCCACGGCTTGACCCACTGCTGTCCGGTTTAAATTCGCGCCCATTGCATAGCCATTTGATTTGGGCAGAATTTCGGGTCTGGTTTTGGTTCGAGCAGTTGGTCGATGCGTTTCCGGTGCATGAGGTTAGCGCGCACGAGCCTGGCGAAAGCGAG
>JABHAA010000111.1 GCA_018674495.1 Rhodospirillaceae bacterium
CTCGCTTTCGCCAGGCTCGTGCGCGCTAACCTCATGCACCGGAAACGCATCGACCAACTGCTCGAACCAAAACCAGACCCGAAATTCTGCCCAAATCAAATGGCTATGCAATGGGCGCGAATTTAAACCGGACAGCAGTGGAATAAATCGGGGCATGACGTGAGGGGTGGTGGGGGCGTTGGAGGCACAAGTGCATTGGCAATCCCATCGATTGGGATATCATGGCTCCGTAATGCACGCAGCGAGCAAGGAGGCAAGCATGATTACGGTATTGGTGAAATTCAAACTGCCCGAAGGCGTCGGCAGCGAGCAATATGACAAGACCGCTATTGAAGCCGCACCGCGCTTTCAAGGTATGGCCGGTCTAAAGACCAAGTATTTCCTCTACAACGAAGAAGGCTATGGCGGCGGATTTTATGTGTGGGAAACGCGCGAGCAGGCTGAGGCCCTTTATACCGAGGCCTGGGCCGACACCATGGAGGAGCGCATGGGCTCCAGGCCCGACGTGACCTATTTCGAGACCAGCGTGATTGTCGATAATGAGGGCGGCGCCATTCAAGTGGCTGCCGAATAACCAGCGCTCAGCCAAGCGCAAAAATATAGGGGAGGATTATCATGTCCATTCTAGACGGCAAAAAAGTCATCGCCATCGAAGAGCATTATTACGATGATGAGGTGACCAAAACCTTCACCGGCGTCGATGCGCGCACCGGCGGCTTTGTCCGCGAAGCCCTGGAGGAAGTGGGTGCGGCGCGCATCAAATCCATGGACGACAACAATATCGACGTGCAGGTCCTGTCCCACGGCGCTCCGTCCGGGCAAAAGCTGGACGCCGAGAACGGCCCGGCCATCGCCGCCGCCGCCAACGACCGTTTGAAGGAAATTTGCGACGTCTATCCGGACCGGTTCAAGGGCTTCGCCGCCCTGGCCACCGCCGCGCCGGAAGCCGCCGCCGACGAGTTGGAGCGCTCGGTCAAAGACTTAGGCATGGTCGGCGCCATGATCCACGGGCTGACCGGCGGCGAAAAGTTCATCGACAACAAGGAGTTCTGGCCGATATTTGCCCGCGCCGAAGCCCTCGACGTGCCGCTTTATATCCACCCGGCCAATATTCACGCCGCCGTCCGCGATGCCTATTTGAGCGACTATACGGACGAATATCCCGGCCTCGCCAACGCCGGCTGGGGCTTCACCATGGAGACCGCGACCATGGGCATCCGCATTGTCCTGTCGGGCGTGTTGGAAAAATATCCGGGCCTCAACATCATCCTCGGCCATTTGGGCGAGACTTTGCCGTTCCTCATGTGGCGCATTGATCTGGCCCTCAACCGGCCGGGCAATGACGGCGTTGAGTTCCGCAAATTGTTCACCAGCCATTTCCACATCACCACGTCGGGCTTTTTCTCTGACCCGGCGATGCTCTGCTGCCTGCAGGAAATGGGCGCTGACCGCATCATGTTCGCCATTGATTACCCGTTCGTGCCCAATGATCCGGGCCCGGTCTGGATGGAACGGCTGATGCTCAACGAAGAGGACAAGGATAAGATCCTGCACGGCAACGCCGAAAAACTGCTGAAGATCTGATCATGGCATACGACCTTTATTACTGGCCGATGATTCAAGGCCGCGGCGAATTCATCCGCCTAGCGTTAGAAGAAGCCGGCGCCGAATATGTGGATGTGGGGCGGTTACCCGAAGCGGACGGCGGCGGCCCGGTTGCCATCCGAGCGTTCCTGGACGACACCGCCAACGCCCACCCGGCCTACGCGCCGCCGATCTTAAAAGACGGCAACGTGATCATCGCGCAGACCACCAATATCCTCGGCTACCTCGCGCCGCGCATCGGCCTTCCGCCGGAAGGTGAGCGGGGCCGGGGCTGGGCCAACAGCCTGCAACTGACCATTTCCGATCTGGTCGTCGAGGCCCACGATGCCCACCACCCCATCGGCAGCGCCCTTTATTACGAGGACCAGGTGGAGGAAGCGAAAAAGCGGACGCCCATATTCCTGGAACAGCGGGTGCCCAAATATTTCACCTATTTCGCCGACGTCATCACGCGCAATGGCGACAGCGATGCGCACCTCATCGGCAATGCCGTCTCCGATGCGGACCTATCCCTATTCCAGGTGATCGCCGGGCTCCGATATGCCTACCCGGTGGCCATGGCGAGGATCGAGCCAGATTACCCGGCACTAACGGCTTTGCACGGCACGGTGGCGGCGCGGCCCAACGTGGCGGCCTACCTCGCATCAGAGCGGCGCATTCCGTTCAACGAGATGGGAATTTTCCGGCATTACCCTGAGTTGGACGGGTAGGGAGGAGCACTACTGCGTCATCACCCGGCTTGACCCACTGCTGTCCGGTTTAGATTTAGTAGACAAGGTGCATGGCATTGATTCTACTTGCATCCAATCGTTTCGCGACGAATTGGACACGGAAATAGGATCAACACCATGCGGCATCAGAATAGC
>JABHAA010000113.1 GCA_018674495.1 Rhodospirillaceae bacterium
GAACGCTCCGTCCCCAGCTTCGATGATTTTCAAGCGCACATGGTTGAAATCCACCTGAATCTCATCGCCGACTTGAAATTGTTTTTCGACGCTGGCCGGATTGAAATAGAGGTTGGCCGCATCGCCCACCATCGGGCTCCCATGAATAGTGATCCTGTCACCGGCGTTGAATTCAACCGCTTCGCTTTGCATCGGGCCATTGCGCAATTGCGCACCCTCGGAATCCAGGCTGATCGGGACATCGGTCCAACCGCGAATGCGGCCGATGATATTTTCCAGATCATCCAAGGACGTGTGCGACATGTTGAGACGGAATAGATGGACGCCCAATTCGGTCATCCGGCGGACAACGGTTTCATTCATGGAGCCGGGTCCGAGTGTAACCAGTATCTTCATTCTTGCCTTCATGGTTGGGATGGCGACCGCCGATGTGCGACTTGGCATTGTTGCCACCTTCCGGGCCGAAGGCAACACCGCTCTATCGCCAAGGCAGCGAGGCGATTTGCGGCGCGCCAATGGTTTTGAGCCAGAAGCGGAATGGCGGCGAAGTTCGCTAGATCAGCCCCGGCGGATTTGCTAATTATGCATGGCGGGTACCACATCGGTCCCGACAGACATGGATATTACTGAGCAATGGCCGCCCGCCGAACGATATTTCAGAACGCCCTGTCCACTTCGGCGGGCCAATTCATTGCCCTTTTTCTAGGGGTCATTACCCATGCGTTCTGGGCGCGCGCCATCGGCCCCGAGCAATATGGAATATTGGGGTTTGCGGTGTCCATCGTTTCCTATTTTGGACTTGCCGGCACCCTCGGCACCGATATTTGGGGGACGCGCAACGTCGCCCGAAATGCCGGCGACGTGGCTATCACGACCGGTCATGTCATATCGCTACGCCTTACTTTAAGCGCGGCGGTAGCTCTGGCGCTCGGGCTTATGCTGGCCATTTGGCGGCCGGCGCAGCTGGTCATGATCGTTATCGTGATCCAGTTCGCTAGTGTATTCATTGCTGCCTTTACCTTGGATTTCGCCTTCCAAGGGCTGGAGCGTATGAGCGGTATCGCCAAACGCCAGGTGGTCACCGCAGTCTTGGCCCTGGCCGGCATTTCCGCAACAGCCCTGTTCGAACCCGGCGTGATATTGGCGGCGACAATATTTCAAGGCGCCGCTCTGATCGCCGCCATCGTCATGCTGATCGATTTTTTCCGCCTCGGCGGCGTGCCCAAAATCCGTATCGACTGGGCCCGATGGCGGTCTATCCTGGCGACGTCGGCACCGATTGCGGTCACCGGCATGGTCGCCGCCGTCTATTATTCCATCGATATCGTGATGCTCGGTTTTTTTCGCAGCCAAGCAGAGGTTGGCCTTTATGTGGCGGCGGGCAAGATATTGATGGTCGGCATGACGGCGGCAACAATTTTGGGCGCCGTCTTTTTTCCAGTTCTCTCAAGGCTCATCACAGACCAGGCCGCGCGCCGAAAAGCATCCGCGCATCATGCAGAGGTTATGATATTTTTCGGCGGCCTAATTGCCCTCGGCGGATATTTACTGGCGCCGGAAATTCTGTACATCGTTTTTGGCGCCTCTTACGCGGGCGCCGATCAGGCTTTGCGCATCCTGATGGCCAATCTGGTCTTGGCCCATATCGTCGCCATCTACCAGATGCAGCTTCTGGCCTGGAACATGCAAAAGCAGCAGATGAATATTGTTATCGCCGGAGCGATACTGAATGTGGGCCTGAATATCTGGCTGATCCCAAAGTTTGGCATAGAAGCAGCGGCATCGACGACGCTGATCTCAAGCGCCGCCGTTTTATTGTTGGCGCTCGTTGTTCTCAGACGGCAAAACTTCGAAGTACATGGCGCCCTGGTCATCAAGGGCGCTCTGTTATGCGTTGCCTTGGGTTATGCCGGTGAGGCTATTTTGGCGGCCTCTCCGTTGCCGGAAAACGCGATCTTCAGATTTCTTATTGCCGGGACGGTGATCACGTTCGTGTTCAGCTTGATTGCCCTCGCCACCCGCCTTGTCCGTCCCAAAGCGGCCTTGCGCTATATGCGCGAAAGCCCAGACCCCAAAGCCTGAATGCAAACCCATGGCGAACTTGCTTTCGGCGCCAAACCTCGCCAATGTTATGTTGCGGTTTCGGGAGCGATCTGGCGACCATGTCTCTATTCAAAAATGTTTGCATTGTTACGCCCGTCTATAACGATTGGGAATCGCTTTCGTTATTGCTGGCATCGGTGGATAAGGCCGTCTCCACGCTACCAATCTCCGCGTCGGTTATCGTCATTGACGATGGATCAAACAGCCGAATTGAAGACGATCTCATTGATTTTGGCGCTCTTGGATCCCTTGAATCCATAGAAATCATGGAACTTTCCTACAATATGGGAAATCAACGGGCGCTCGCCATCGGCCTCGCTCAAACAGCCAAGAAAAATGATTTCGATGCGGTCATCGTCATGGATTCTGATGGCGAAGACCGGCCGGAAGATATCCCCAAATTACTGGCCGAGGCCGAAAATGCGCCGGATCATATCATCGTGGCCAGCCGCACGAAGCGGCATGACCCGATGTCATTCCGATTTTTTTATTTGCTCTACCAGATCTTATTCCGGGTTCTAACCGGGAACAGCATCTCATTTGGAAATTTCTCGGTTATACCCATTACGACATTAAAATCCCTGGTCTTCATGCCCGATCTTTGGAATTGCCTGCCGGCGACATTCCTGCGTTCAAATTTTCCCATCGTCCATTATGCACTGCCACGCGGGAGCCGCTACGCCGGGAAATCGAAAATGAGCACTGTCGCCCTGATTGTTCACGGCCTCTCCGTTATATCTGCCTATAGCGACATATTATTTGTCAGGATTTTGATATTTTCGTTTCTTGTGGCCGGGCTTATCATCGCCGCAATAACGGCCATCCTGGGGATAAAAATTTTTTCCGACCTGGCTATTCCAGGTTGGACATCCACCGTCATTCTCGCCCTTTCAATTTTGCTGTTTCAGGTTGTGGTCATTGCGCTTGGCGCGCTGGTGCTGCTGCTTCACGGCAGATCGAGCGTTGCCAGTGGCCCGATGATTGATAGTGAAACCTACATTCGGGAAAAACGGTTGTTGTGGCATAAGCCGTGAAAAGCAAAGACGCATACTATTCGGGCGACGACCTCGAAATATTTCAGCACGCACACAACTGGAAACGCTATATCAAGAAGCAGATAGCACCATATTTCGGGCGGCGGGTTCTGGAGGTTGGCGCCGGGATCGGCGGGACAACGACCGAGCTGTTCGCCGATGGGACCGATCTTTGGGTCTGTCTGGAACCCGATGCGGTCCTCGCAAAACGGCTTGAGGACCGAAAATTGGACGGCAGTCTGCCGGCGGCAGTTGAGATCAGGAACGGCCGTTTGGGTGAGATGGAACTGGACATGGAATTCGATACTGTTCTCTACATCGATGTCTTAGAACATATCGAAGACGACCGCCGCGAAGTATCCCTGGCGGCCAAACAATTGTCCCAGAGCGGGCATTTGATTGTTATGTCACCCGCCCATCAGTGGTTGTTCAGCGCGCTTGATACCGAGGTTGGCCATTTCAGAAGATACAGCCGATTAACATTGGCCGATCTGACGCCCGAGGGATCAATACAAGTTCGCCTTCGCTATTTGGACAGTACCGGGCTGCTGGCCTCCCTCGCCAATCGGCTGGTTCTCAAAGCATCCCTTCCGACGCGCCGCCAAATCTTGATCTGGGACCGGTTCATGGTGCCGTTTTCGCGAATCCTGGATCCGCTGCTTGGGCACCGGGCCGGCAAATCGATCTTGGCGGTTTGGCAAAAATCCGCCTAGGGCATGGACTTATGAATAACGGCGCGCCGCAAGGTTCAATAAACGCCAGGTCTTCGGCTCTTGTCTTTGCAGAGGCTGTTCCGATTGCCGTTCTTGCGCCTGTGGCCGCCGCCCAAGTGGCGGTGCAATTGCTGCAACTGTCTTCTGTCCGCTTCGATATTGGCGCCTATATCGTGGCTGCGGTTTTTAGCATCGGCATTGCCGCGGCCCTATACTGCGTGCGCCGCTTTTGTTGGCGGCCGAATAGCTTCACGTGGGGATCGTGGTTACCGCTGACGATTTTGGCGCTGCTGTTCGCGTTCCTTGCGTTCGTTCTGGTTCGCTTCGATGGCGACGATTCCCACTATCTGCCGAACGCCGTATATTTTCTGGCACACCCCCAAACGCCAATGGGGTTCGAGACTTATTATATTCACACCGACGGCGAACCATTCACCGCGCTCGCCTGGATTAACGCTTATGCAAACGAGTTTTTCCTGGCCGCGATCGCCCATGTTTTTGGTTTCGATTTCCTATCGATGTATTGGAGCGGGAAGACTTTGGCGGCCGCCATTCTGATCCCACTCGCCTGGTATAGTCTTCTGCGCCGGTTCATTCTGTCTCATGGACTGATACTTGGCGCGATCTGCCTCACCCTGGCGACAATTTTTATCATGGGCGAAACTTTCAACACCTATGGAAATTGGTTCATCACGCGCCTGTTCCACGGCAAGGTCATCGTTGTCGCACTTGGATTGCCGCTCATGTGGAGCCACATGATCGCCTTTCTGGATAAGCCTGGACCATGGCATTGGAGCGCCCTCGCAATCGTTGTAACGGCGATGATAGGTTTATCGCCCATGGCCGGGTTCATGCTGCCGGCGAGCGCGGGCGCGTTATTTTTGGCCTATGCAATCGGCCAAGATACAAAACTCTGGTTTGATCCAGCTCGTGTTTTCGGATTGGCGGCGGCCTTTGCCTATTTGCTGGCCGTGACCTTATTCATCCGTTTCAATATCGATCCGTTGATTCTGGAAAATGACGGAATATTAAACCGGCATTATCCGACGACGTATTTCGGGCAATTGTCTTTTGTCACCAATCTGGTTTTTCCGCTTTCCATCGTGCTTGTGGTTGGCGCAACCTATTTGGCTTTGAGGCAATTACAGGCGGGCCGCCAACGGCTGGTACTTTGGTGGTGCCTGATTTATGCGGGATTATTCCTCAACCCGGTCTCCGCGCACATCCTTATGGAATATGTCACGACATCCAATACCTATTGGCGGTTATTTCATGGCTATCCCATTCCCCTCGTTTTCGGGATCGCGGCGGTGTGGCTCATCTCCGATTGGATGAAATCTCTGGGTTGGCGGCGGATACTTCTCCTGTTGGGCGGTGGTATTATACTAGGTGCGCCGCATGTCCTGTTGATCCTTCAGATTGCTTTTGGCTGGGAGAGGACCGCGCCGACGATCGTTCGCAGCATCCATCGCATCTCCGCCGGGGGGTTGCGAATTTCCGATGTGCGCATCGCCGAAGCCACCAAAATTCTGAGCCTCGTGCCGCCCGGGGCGATGTTCGCGGGCGAACCTGCGAGCATGGTGATCCCGATCCTTAGCGGCCGGAACCCACAAATATATGCGCGGGTTCTGGAAACCGAATATTGGTTCGAGACGCGCGGCGAAAAGGCGCGGGGATTGCGCCGGCGCGACGCCTATCGCTTTGTCAGTGGCTGGAAAAATTCGGCGCCCGAACCATTTTTCAAAATCTTGAAAGAAGAGCGTAATCTGAAATCACTGGTCATTCACCGCGACGCTTTCCAGACCGGAAACATTACCAAGCGCATTGAGGCAGAGGGCTTCAAATATGCCGGCGATGCAGGAAGATACAGCGTTTTTGTTTCCACCAACTGATGTAAAGCCAGCCGGGCGCTCCCTGCAAAACTAACGCTAATCATTTGAAGGAAAAATTGGAGCGGGCGAGCGGATTTGAACCGCCGACTTCAACCTTGGCAA
>JABHAA010000114.1 GCA_018674495.1 Rhodospirillaceae bacterium
CCGGCAGCGAGCCGTAAGGCACCAGCCCTTCGACCACGAAGCCGGCCAGCTTGCCCATGGCAAGCTTGTGCGCGATGGAGCCGGTGAGGTCTTCTTCGAGCACCCCGTCATCGCCAATTTCCAGCCCCGAATAGCTGCCATCCTTGGCGATGGAGACCACCGGAATGGCGTCGGGCAAAAGCCCGCCGTCTGCATCCTTGACCGCTACGTCGGCCAGTTGGATGCCGCTATCACCGGCACGCACCGCTTTCTGAGTGGTCGGCAGCTTATGGATGTTCACATCGGACTGGTAGGTATGCTTGAACACCGGCAGATAGGTAAGCGCCAGGCGGCCCATATGGGAAAACTGGCCGATGATGCCGCCATGGCCGCCGGTGGCCACATAGCCGCCGGGGCGTGCGTCGGCTTTGGCCACCTCGCGGGCGGCGAAAATCTGCTGCTCCTGGATGACCACGGTGCCGCAACGATTGCGGCCGTCTTCACCGGCCCATTTTTTCGACGCGATGAAGGCGATCGAATCCACCAGGTTCTTTGGCCCGTCGTTGGAGATCTGGCCGTTGGGGCGCTGCGCCGCATTGCCGCAAATGGGCTTATCGGTATCGATCAGCAGATTGTACCAATAGGCGGTTTCCTCCACCTGCGGGCTGCCTTGGGTCCACATGAAGCCGTCATAATCGCCGCTGTCCGCCAAGGCCTGCATGTCGTTGGTCATCTTGGCCAAGGTCGGGCGCGGCGGCGCCGAGGCCAGATGGTAAGGCTTGTAGGGGAAGAAATCCTGCCCCCGAACTTCCGGCGCAATATCGCCTTCGCCCATGTCGGTCCGTAAGGCTTCGGCGAGCCCTTTGCGGTAGCCGCCCGGCGGCAGGCCCCTGTAGAAATCCACATCCGCAACCGACGAGATCAGACTGGCGCGGCCATCGTCGCCCACAGCCAGACGGTCGATTTCCTCGAATGAGCGCGAGCCGTCCGGATAGAAACCTTGGCGGGCGTCGGCGTCGTCAGCCCCGGGGGTAGCGCATTCCTCTTCCCAGGGCGCACCGTCTTTTTGCAGGGCCATATAGGGCATCGGGTAGAGCCCGTCCTCGGGCTTCAGTTCGATCTCATAGACCGGCTTGTCGTCCGGGCTTTGGCGCTCCGCATGAAACATCCCATCAGCGCCCATATAGCCATCCGGCGGCCCATAGAGATCAGCCGCATCCGCTTCCAAGGGGTGTGCGGAAAATTGCTCCACATAGACCTTGGCCGGCGCCGCCAGCCGCTGAGCGCGCAAGGCATCAAAAGTGAGAGCGTTTCCGCCGGCGTCCTCCATGACCGGCAATCCGGCCTTGGCCCGCGCCTTGTTGGAGGTGACCAAAGGCGGCGAATTCTGGATAGTGGCGGTGGGGCCCGCCAGATGCGCGATACGCGCCTTATCGGTCATGGTCTGCTCTCCTGTTCTTAAGGCCGTTCGGCGGTAATCATCCAGTAGATTATGCGCTCTTCCATCAAATTTCGCCGTACGTTGCCAGAGCGCTCCGGCGTGTCATCGCCAAAGACCAGACGATTGGTCAACTTGCTGGGCGCCGCCGCCGCTTGGCCCAACCGGTCGATGGCCTGGGCCGTGTAATTGGTCCAATCGAGGATGCTAAATCCTGCATCGGCGAACTGCGCCCGCATCACGTCTTCGGAATCGAGGAAGTTGATCGCGGCATCATAGGCCCAAGTCACGGGATAAAGGACATCTCCGCCGGGGCCGGTTGAGTATTCGGTGGAGGTAAACTTACCGCCAGGCTTCAGCACGCGGTAAACCTGGCCGAGGAAACCCGCTTGGTCGGCGATATTCATAGTGACGTTCTGGCACCAGACCACATCGAAAGTTTGGTCCGGAAAGGCAAGCTCCATGGCATTGCCTATCTCAAGCGTTACCTTGTCCTCTAGCCCGCAGCGCCGGGTCAGAACCTGCCCGGTCTCAATCATTTCCGGTGTCAGATCGATGCCGTCCACGTGGCAGCCATATGTATGGGCCAGGTAGCGGGCCGGCCCGCCGATGCCGCAACCGATATCGAGCACACGGGCGTCGGGCCCGAGGGCAAGCTTTTCCGCCTGATCCTGGGTGGTCGCCAGGCCGCCGGAGTGCAGGTGCTCAACACCAGACAAAATCTCCGGCATGACCACTTCGGGATCGTGGCCCATTTCGCGGAGCACGGCGTCTATGCGCGCCAGCGTGCCTTCCCTGGTCCAATGGTCTTGGACAATTCCTGACTGTTCCGCCATCGCATTCGCTCCCCATTTTCCTTGACTATAAGGGATACTACTCGGCGACGGCAAAACAACAACGATTGGATTCCTAGGCATACTTACATAGAATATTCCCTCGCCAACGCGGAGGGGACACCGGCCATGCAAAAACTTCAGGTTCTGGAAAATCTCTGGTATGTGGCGGCGCTCTCGGGCGAGCTGACGGACAAGCCCCTGGCGCGCATGATCTGCGGGGTGCCGATGGTGCTCTACCGGGGCGAGAACGGGAATTTGGTCGCGCTCGAAGACCGCTGCCCGCACCGCCAGGCGCCGCTGTCTATGGGCAATATCATTGGCGATCAGATCCAATGCGACTACCACGGCTTTATGTTCGACGGCACCGGCGCCTGCACCCACATCCCGCGCCAGGACAAGATTCCGGCCAGCATGGGCGTTCGCGCCTTTGCGGTTGTCGAACGCTGGGGTTTCGTCTGGCTTTGGTGGGGCGATAGGGAGAAGGCCGACGACAGCGCCATCCCGCACCTGCCCTGGACCGAGGAAGATCACCAGCGGACCCAGTATTTTTATTTCCACGTCAAGTCCAACCACCAGTTGATGGCCGACAACCTTCTGGACATTTCCCACGTGGATTTTCTGCACAAACATTCCATCGCATCGAAGATCGGCGATACCGAGAAACAGACCGAAGCACCCAAGGTGACGTTCGAGACCACGACCGAGGGCAATGTGGTCACCACTGTGCGCAAGGTGCACAACACATTGCTGGCCGGCCAGACCGCCAAGTGGCACGGCTCGGAAGGACCGGTCACGCGCATCTCCACGGGCCGTTGGGAGCCGCCCAATTGCTGCATCTTGAAATTACAGTTCGCCGAGCCGGACGGCACCATCAACGAGACCATCTCCATGGAACACATCATGACGCCGGAGACGGCTAGCACTTGCCATTATTTCATGGACTGGACCTGGGATTTCGGCGGCCCCGATGGCTATCCCACCCACGCCGATGTGGACCAAGAACAGCGGGGCATTATCGATGGCGACGATATTCCCATGGTCGAGGCGCAACAGCGTACTATCGAACAATTCGGCGCCGACGCCCGCGACGTTCCGGTAAAACAGGACCTGCACGTCTCCTCGGTGCACCGGGTATTAAAGCGCATGTACGAAGACGCCGGCATGACCGCCGCCGCCGAAGTTACCCGCATGGCCGCGGAGTAAGCTTCAAACCTGCGGCAATCGGCTCCCTCGCCGGCCCGTTTGTGGCCATCTATCAGAACGCATATTATGGCCGCCGATTGCACTTAAAATTTATAAAACTTCGAGGGATTTTATGGCCAGAATTGATGTCGGCAAAATTACATTGAACGTGGAAGAGGCCGGCGAGGGGCCGGTCTTTATATTTGTTCCGGGGCTGGTGGGGTTGTTGAACGCCTGGTCCTACCAGGTGGCGCATTTTTCGAAACGCTATCGCTGCATTTCCTTCGATCACCGTGGCGCCGGCGAAAGCGACAACCCGCCCCTCGATCAATATTCGACCGAGGCCATCGCCGGCGACGTGATCGCCATGATGGATACCCTTGGCATCGAAAAAGCGCATGTGGCCGGCACATCCACGGGCGGCGCCATCTTGCAGAACCTGGCCATCGATTATCCCGACCGGCTGCGCTGCTGCATCTTTTCCAACACCTGGACCAAGGCCGATGAATATGTGCGCCGGGTGCAGACGGCGCGCAAACAAATTGCGCTGTCAGAAGGGCCCGAAGCCTATGTGAAAATCTCGTCGCTATTCACCAACGGTTCCATGCAGTTCCGCTATAATCTGGACAAGGTGATGGAGGTGGAGCGACGCTCCTTGGAGACCATCGCCGAACCGCAAGTTTTGGCCGCGCGCCTTGATATGACCATGAACCACGACCGGCTGGACGAGCTGCACAAAATCCGCAATCCGTCGCT
Organism: Rhodospirillaceae bacterium; assembly: GCA_018674495.1. Classification (GTDB taxonomy): domain Bacteria; phylum Pseudomonadota; class Alphaproteobacteria; order Rhodospirillales; family UBA2165. The sequence continues at coordinate 4,192 of JABHAA010000114.1, forward strand.
GATCATTGGCACCCGCGATGACGCCACAGTGCCGTTCTATTTCTCCGAAGATCTGCACGCCGCCATCGAAGGCTCGCGCCTGATCGTCGTCGAGGAAGGCGGCCATTATTCCTTCCGCCGCCATTCCGACGAATGGAACGCCCTGGTGACGCCGTTCCTGGATGAAATGGAAAATCAGGTCTGAGGATTGCCCGCCATGGAAAAGATAAAAGTCGGCATCGTCGGCATTGGTTGGTGGTCCGACGTGCTCGCCGCCGTTATTGAAAAAAGCGACCAAATGGAGCTCGGCGCCGGCTATTCCCGCTCCGCCGACAAGACCGACGCCTTTGCAGAGCGCTTCCAATGCGAGGCGGCGCCAAGTTATGAGGCGATGCTGGCCATGGAAGATTTGGACGGCATCATCCTGACCACCCCCAATTCGGCCCACCGCCAAGGCGCCGAGGCGGCACTGGCCGCCGGCAAGCATGTGTTCGTGGAAAAACCAATCTCCAATACATTGGAAGACGGCCGCGCCATGATCGCCGCCGCCGACGCCGCCGGCAAAATTTTGGCAGTTGGCCATTCCTATCGCCGCCATGGGGCGCTGCGCCATCTTCGCCGGCTGATCGATGCCGGCGAACTGGGCCGCGTCAGCCTCGCCGAAGGGGTGTTCTCCAACGACAACGGGCTCAACCTGGAAGAAGGCGTCTGGCGCACCGACGGCTCCGAAATACCGGGCGGCTGTTTGATGCAGATCGGCATCCACCAGATCGATAATCTTCTGTATCTGATGGGTCCGGTGAGCGACGTCACCGCCTATTTCGCGCGCCTCGAAACCAAACCGGATATCGAGGACGTGACGACGTTGTTGATGCGCTTTACCTCCGGCGCCATCGGCTATGTGGCGGCCGATTATATTTCGCCGCGCCGCTTTACCCTGGCCCTGCACGGCACCAAGGCGAACGCCTATTTCGATATGGACAATGACGGGCTACGCCTGCAACGGACCGGCGAGACCAAGCCGTCGCCGGAGGAATTTGAGCCCGAGGACCATCTTACCTCCGAGATGGAGGATTTCGCCGCCGCTATTCGGGATGGGGCTGCGCCAGAGATCGATGGCCGCCAAGCCATGGTCCCCCTTGCCATCGTCCTCGCCGCAAAGCGATCGTCGAAAGAAGGCCGCTCGATCGCCCTATCAGAATTTTTACCGGACGCTTAGAGGAAGAAAATCATGCGAACCCCAATCACCGAATTATTTGGCATCCAATATCCGATCATCCAGGGCGGCATGCATTATGTGGGTCTGGCGGAACTGGCGGCGGCGGTTTCCAACGCCGGCGGGCTTGGCATCATCACCGGGCTGACCCAGAAGACGCCCGCCGATCTGGCCGCTGAGATCGCCCGCTGCCACGACATGACGCCTAAGCCCTTCGGCGTGAACCTGACTTTTTTGCCGAGCTTTGAAGCGCCGCCCTACGACGAATATATCGCGGCCATCATCGACGGCGGCGTCAAGATCGTCGAGACCGCTGGCCGCAACCCGGAAGCCTATATGCCGGCCTTGAAGAACGCCGGCATTTCCGTGATCCACAAATGCACGTCCATCCGCCATTCCTTGAAGGCGGAAGCCATCGGCTGCGACGCGGTCAGTGTCGATGGCTTTGAATGCGGCGGCCATCCCGGCGAGGATGACATTCCCAACATGATCCTGTTGCCCCGGGCGGAGGAGGCGTTAAGCGTGCCGTTTGTCGCATCGGGCGGCATCGGCACGGCGCGGCAATTGGTGGCGGCCCTGGCGCTGGGCGCCGGCGGCATCAATATGGGCACCCGCTTTATCGCCACCCGCGAAGCGCCGGTGCATCAGAATGTGAAGGACGCCATCCTGGCGGCGTCAGAATTGGACACCAAGCTGATCATGCGCCCCATGCGCAACACCGAGCGGGTGCTGAACAACACCGCCGTGGACCGGATCATAGAATTGGAGCGGGAGAAAGGTGCCGATCTCAAAATCGACGATATCCGGGATCTGGTCGGCGGGGTCTATCCGAAAGTCATGACCGATGGCGAGATGGAGGCCGGCGCCTGGAGCTGCGGCATGGTGGCCGGGCTGATCAGCGATATTCCCACATGTGCGGAATTGATCGAGCGTCTCATGGCCGAAGCCAAGGATATTATCCGGGGCGATCTGGCGGCTTGGGCGGCGGACGGATAAGCGGACGCCAATCAACGAAAATTTACTCCGGGCGGGCATTGGCTCACCTTTGAATATTGTTTAAAACCACGCATGTCCGAGCGTTCCGATTTCCCAGTTCTGATCGTTGACGATGACCCCGACGCAAACGATGTCATTCGCAGCGCCGTTGCCGATATCGGCTTGGGAGAGGTGCGCGTCTCTGCCTCACGAGCAGACGCTCAGAAATTGTTGAGCGATGGTTTTGCGCCGAAACTTATTTTTGTGGAGATTAATCTGGACGGCCTCGCGGGCCTGAATTTTATGCGCCTGATCCGATCGGGAAAATCATCCGCCGAAGCCGATGCCCTGATTATCATCATGGGCGAAGCGTTGAATCCCGAGCTTGCCGGGCGCGCTTGTGAAGTCGGGTTCGAGCATTTTGTTCGCAAACCCTTCACCGCCGATGCTGTCCAAAAACGCGTTCGCGCCATCTTGAAAAACCCGACGCGGTTCGTTGTCGGCAAATCCTATTTTGGCCCGGACCGACGGGATGATAGCGCCGGCCAAGCTTATGAAGGTGGGGAGCGCCGAATAGCCCGGGTAAAGCCCCAAATCCGGGCCCAAGCTGGAACCAGCGCGCGCACACCGGCGCTGGACGCGCCCAAACAAGTTGCCGCGAAACCCGATGCGGCCCTAAATTCCATTGCCGAACCTCCCGCGAGCCCGGAGGAGCCGAAGGCGAAACCGGCCGCAACAAAACCGCCCAACGAAGCCGATACGGCTCCGGCGGAAACTAAGGCGGCGGCGGCCAAGGCCGAGCCGCAAGCGGCCCCGAAACCGGCAGCGGAGCCCGCCCCCGAAATCGCAGCGGCTGTCCCCCCGAAAACCAGGCCGAAACCGTCCAAAGAAAAGATCGAGGTGGCTGGCACGACCGCCGCGCCAGAAGCGCCCGACGATCCCGGCCGGGCCGAAGAGATTGCGACCAAACAGGAAGCGCACGCAGTTTGGCTGGCGTCCCGTGGCGCGGAAGGGGAAAAAGCCGATTTCGCCGATGCGGATTTGGCGGGCGCCGATCTCTCAGAAATCAATCTGGCGAGCGCCAATCTGCGGGGTGCCAACCTTCAGGACGCGCTGTTGGTCAGAACCAAACTTGTTGACGCGGACCTTCGCGGCGCCGATATGTCCGGCGCCAATATGGGCGCCGCCGATCTGCACAATGCCCGCTTACGGCACGCAAATTTAAAGGCGACGCTTATGGCGGAGGTTGATCTGCGCGGCGCCGATCTGGCGGGTGCCAATTTTGAAGGCGCGCAGATGGAGGGCGTCGATTTCAAAGACGCCAACCTGTTGGGCGCACAAATTGGCGGCGCGAATATGCAGGGCGCCAATTTGATGCAAATTCAGATCGATAAAGCCCATGGCGATGCGTCAACAATTCTGCCGCCGGGTCTTCGGATCAAAACCGACGAATCTGATTCCTAAAGAATAGATTTCACGTGCCCGGCAAGGCGCACGGCAAGGGCCGAGATGGTCAGGGTCGGGTTGGCCCAGCTATTGGTGGGGAACACCGAAGAGCCGGCGATAAAAAGATTATCCACCGAATGCACGCGGCAGTTCTTGTCGACCACGCCGGTGTTCGCGTCCGCCGACATGCGCGTCGTGCCGGTGTGGTGAACGCCGCCGCGAAGATCGCTCGGAAATAGGGCGCCGGCCTCCTCCTGCGTCCAATCGTCCAGCCGGGTGCGGGCGATATCGAGCCGGGCCAGTTCGGCTGCAAGGACGCGGGCAAGCACATCGACGCTCTTTCTGTCCAGCTCCGACAGCTTCCAGGTCAGCTTTGTTTGCGGCAATCCGAGGGCGTCCCGCTTGTCCGATAGCTGCACCCGGCTGTCCTGGTTGGGCTGCTGCTCGCCCTGAATTTTTATGGCCAGACGCGTGCGCCGTTCGCCATAGCGGAAGAAGCGGTTGTAGGTGTTGATGATGACATCGTCCAGATCGCGGATCACATCCATCACATCGCCGGAGAGGTCTTCGGGCAGGCGCTTTTGCCGGTAGGCGTTGCGCAGGCGAACCGCCGCCATCATGCCTTCGGAAAACGCCGGTTCATGATCAACGATGAAAGCCGCCGAATTGAGAACCTCGTTTTTGCGCTGAAAAGATGCCGGCATTTTGATGATCAGATTGACATCGGTGCCGTTCGCCTGCGGGCCAGGGTCGTTAAACAGGTTATAGAATTTGAGCCGTTTGTCGTCCTCGTCTCCGATTATTGTGGCGATGGGGGCCACCGGATGGTCCATGAAATAGCGGCCCACCATGTCCTTGCCGTTGCCGAGCCCGGCCGTTTGAGCCCCGTTGGAATAAAGCAATATGCGCGCGTTTTCGATGCCGCCGCAGGCCAGCACGAAATGGCGGGCCCGAACCGTGGCCTTTTTTCCGGTGAGCGAGCGGAGGCTCAGGCTGTCCACATGATCCGCCGCCCCGTTGGCGTTCAGCCCAGTTGCGTTGGCGTGCAGGATGGTCGTCACGTTGGCCGCGTTATTGATGCGATCCCGGTAGAAGCTGCCGAACCGAGGCTCGGCGGAAAACCGCCAATAGCCGGTTTCCAGCTTGTCCCGCGCAAACGGTATTTTCCTGTCCCGATCCGCCGGGTTCAGGTTGCGGTCGTCATAAATGAACGGCCCGGCGTTGCAGATGCCTTGCGCCGTGGCGTAATGGGGAAGCAGATCATCCCGCGTGATTGGCCAGCCGCTGCCCGGAACCCAGGGGCGGGCTTCGAAATCTATGGCGTCGAGCGGCGTGCAGGCGCCGGCCCAGCAATTGGAGCTGCCGCCGAAAAAGCGCAGCCGCGAGCCGTCCAGCCCATTGGGAAGATCGATGCCGTCGCTGAGCCCTTCGTAAAGCTCCTGCACGTCGCTCTCGCTTTCGAGGCCGCCGCTCTCCACCATGATGATCTTGATCCCCGATGCGCCCAGATATTGGAGGGCAAAGGACATCGCCGCCGGGCCGGTGCCAATCACACAAATATCGGCTTCAAAGCTTTGCCCGTCAGCCAGCTCGCGAAGATCGAGGATCATGAGAGGGGCTGCGTCGGCAACCGCATTTGGGCCATCAGCCCGGCTTCGGTTTCGGCGAACACCCAGCCCTTGTAGATCACCAGCCGGCCGGCCACGAAATCATCGCTTACCGCCTTGGCGAGCGCATCTGGATCGGAGGGCGGCAGAATACTGAGATGCCGGGCGCGGGTAAATTCGCCGAGCCCGGCCATAAAGGATGGCCCATTGGCCGGCATGGTTTCGGCTTCGAAAAAGATCCGCAATTGCTTGAATTTTGCCGCCAGCCCGGCGAGACCAACCCCATCCGGGGGCCGAAAAAAAGCCAGGGGAGACAGCAATATCGCGCCGAAAACAGCCGTATTTTTGAGAAAATCCCGCCTGGTAACCATCGCCATCCCTTTCGCGCATAACTGTCCGCCATTGGGGCTATTCGGTCAATATTGTAATCGGTGCGCCCAAACCCAATATGCAAGGTTGGTTTATTGCTGCATTTGAGGAGTTGAGCGGCGCATGGGTTCCATATTCAGGAAACTGGTTATCTGGGTGCATTCCGGCTCCGGCCCGCTGTTGCGGGGGCTGGCGAAACGGTTGTTCAAGTCCCGCTGGCTTTTGCAAAACCCGGCCTACCAGCGCTTTATCCTGAACCGGGTGGCGCGCATCGATGACAATGTTGGCGCCCTTAAACCCTTCATTTCCATCGAAACGATCCTTACCTGCAACGCCCGCTGCGTCATGTGCGTGCATGGCGAGCAGCCAATGGTCGGCACCATGGACGAGGAATTGTTCCGCTCCATCGTCGATCAGGCCGCCGCTATGGGCGCCAAATCCGTGGGCTTGAGCATTTACGGCGAGCCCTTCGCCGACAAGAATTTCGTCGAGCGGGTGGAATATGTGCGCGCCAAGGGCCTCAGTTATAGCCTGTTTTCCAACGGCAGCCTTTTGCGCGAGGACCGCATCAAGCGGATGCTCGATCTCGGCGGTTTCGAGAGCATCAATTTCAGCGTCAACGGCTTCTCCAAAGAAATCTATGAAAAGGTCATGCCGCCCCTCAACCGGGAAAAGGTGTACGGCAAAATCAATGATTTCCTGGGCTGGTGCCTGGACCATCCGGGCAAAAAACCCTTCGTCCGCATTTCCTGCGTCGGGCTCGATGAAAACCGGGCTGAGCTGAAAGACTATTCTGATTACTGGCAAAGCCGCCCGGGCGTCGATCACGTGCTCATCGCCGATCAGGGCGATTGGCTGGGCGAAATGAAGTACGGCCAAAGCGAGGATGAGACCGCCGCCACCAGAGGCGTCAAGAAAGAGGCCTGGCAGAGCCCGTGCCAATCTTTATGGTCTTCGCTCTATGTCTATTACGATGGCCGCGTCTCGCCCTGCTGCGAAGATGCTGGCGCCCGTAACTTGGTGATCGGCGATTGCAGCACCGAAACCCTGGCCGACATCTGGCAGGGCCACTTGGTGGCGTCTTTGCGCGCCCAGCACCGGAACAACCAGCGCAGTTGCCACGAAACCTGCGGCAAGTGCCATTGGAACCAGCCCTGGTTCAAATCCCCCGAAGTGGACGCGCCCGCCGCCGCCCAAGATCAAGAAACCGGCAGCGCTCCAATGCCCGCTCCGGCGGAGTAAATATTCACGTTTATTTCGATTGGCTCCATCGCCAACCGGAGATCGCCCGCGGCCTCGGCGCGCCGTTCTTATTGCGGGCAGAGACCCGCCCGCCATGCGCCTTTGCTATTTCTTCCAGTTGATGCGGTTGAACAGGAAGCCTTTGGGGCTTTTGTGGCCACCCTGCAGGACCAGATCCTTGTCATGGACAACGATAGCCGGGATTGACAGGAGCGGGAAGAAATAGGCCTCGGTCACCGCTCGGTTGAAGATTTTCCTATAAATTTTGGTGCGCGCCGGGACGTCGTAAATTTTGCGCCCCTCCAGCACCAGGCCGGACAGCACCTTGTCGTGATTGTAGTTGCGCGCGCCGGGCAGGAAGAAGAAGCCCGCCGTTGTGTTGACGTCCGGCTGAGCGCCGCCATTGTCCCAGAACGACACGAACGTCTGCACCTTGCTTTGCGAGCGTTTGCGGTTATAGACGCCGAAGGTGACCGCATCGACGGACGCGCGGATACCGACTTTGCGCATATATCCGGCCGCCGCTTCCGCCGCCGCCTTGGCCGCGCCCCAAACGGTCAGTTTTACATCGAAGCCGCCCGCGAGGCCGGCTTCGGCCAGCAGCCGCTTGGCCTTGGCGGGATCATATTCCGGCGCTTTCACGTCGTGATCACAGCCGATCAGCCATTTGTGACACATGGATGTGGGCAGCGGCTCGTTCCAAACCTCTTTCGGCAATAGCGCCTTGGCCATGGCCTTGCGGTCGACCGCATGGAACATGGCCAGGCGGACGCGTTTGTCTTTGAAATAACCGACGCCGGAACGGTCGGCGGCATCGGGATAGATGTAGCTGAACTGCACCGTCGGCGTGACTGTGACTTTGAGGGCCGGGTTTTTGGCCAAATCTTCGGCCTGATCCTTTTGCACCTCGTACATCATGTCCTGCTGCGCGGTCATCATCTTGGCGACCTGGGTCTGGGCATCGGGATCGGGCGTGATTTTGATCACCGAGACCTGGGCGGCCGGCTTGACGGAACCACCGTGCTTATAGCCATCGAATTTGACCATGGTCACGCCCCTGGCCGAGTTGACACTGGTAACCCGGAACGGGCCGGTGGCCACCGGCGCCTTGCCGAACTGGCGTTTGTCGGCCAGCTTTGAATGGTGGTCGGACGGGAAAATCGGCGTCGAAATGGCCATCGCCGTCAGCGCCGGCGCATAGACGCCCTTGCCGACAATGCGCACGGTGTGGCTGTCAATTTTCTGGGCTTCTTTTATCCAGCCGTAGCGAGTGCCCTTGAAGCGGAACTTCACCTTGGGATCGGTGGCATATTTGACGGTGTAGATGACATCATCGGCATCGAAATCGGAGCCGTCGTGGAATTTGATGCCGCGTTTGAGTTTGAATTCCAAGGTCTTGGCATCAATGCGCTTCCAGGATTCCGCCAAAAGCGGGCGGAACGAGCGGCTGTCCGCGTCGTAATGGATGAGCGAATCGAACACGACGCTGGTCATCAGCGTCGTTTGCGGTTGCGGATTGAGGATAATATCGACAATCGATATGGGTTGCGAGACACCGACCCGAAGCGTGTCCTTGGATTTTTGCGCCAATGCCGGACTGACGAGCAACGCCGCCGCCGACACCGTCAAAGCAAATTTGGTAAATGACATAAGAGCCCCCTCTTTTTGTATTTCGCGCCAATCGCCCTTTACTCTAACACCCAAAACCCCATTGAAGGGGAATATTCGCACCTATACCCGGCGCGGCTGTCGGCGGCTTTGGCTCAGCCTGGGACAAAACGGCTTGGGCCGTAATTGCGGGCACCGCCGGCGGGCGATGCGGATTCCAAAAAGTGTATGGAAAACAGATCATCCGCGTCGGTCCAGCTTTGCACCGCTTCGAACCCGGCGCGCGCCGCCAACGCCTGAAAACCTTTAATGTCGTATTTGCAGGAATTCTCCGTATGGATGGTTTCGCCGTCGGCAAAGACGAATTCGTGGGCACCGAGGCGGATACTCTGCGCGCCCTTCGCCGCCAGATGCATTTCGATGCGGCTTTGATCTTGGTTGAAGAAGGCCCGGTGCTCGAAGCCATCCGGATTAAGCTCGGCGCCCAGCTCGGCGCGCATCCGGTGCAACAGGTTCAAGTTGAAATCGGCGGTGTGCCCGGCGGCATCGTTGTAGGCGCGGCTAAGGCGGTCCAGATCCTTCTTCAGATCAACACCGATCAACAATGCGCCCGCGTCGCCGACCACGGCACGGACGCCGGTAAGGAAGGCTTCCGCCTCCGCCGGTGTCTGGTTGCCGATGGTCGAGCCCGGAAAGAACGCCAGCTTGCGCCCGGCCATTTGATCCGGCAATTCCAGCTTGGCGGCAAAATCGGCGACGACCGCGTTGACGCCAAGGTCCGGATAATCCCGGCCGATTGCATCGGCGCTTTTGAGTAGATGATCGCGGGAAATGTCGATGGCCCAATATTCGGCCGGGCCATCGAGGGCATCCAAAAGGGAGCGGATTTTATCACTGGAGCCGCAGCCATATTCGATAACCGAAACCCCCGGTCCCGCATGTTTGGCAATCTCCGGCCCGATAGCCTTAAGCAGCGCAACTTCGGTGCGGGTGACGTAATATTCTTCAGTCTCGCAGATGCGGTTGAAGATGTCGGAGCCAGTAGCGTCATAGAAAAATTTGGGCGGAATGGATTTCGGGTCCGCCGATAATCCGGCGATGACGGCGGCGGCGAAATCGTCAGCCACCGGCTCGAAATCGAGCAGGCGTTTGACGTGTTTCAGATCGTGACCGGTGGTTTCTGCGTCTGGGCTCATGGGCGCGCTGGCTTTCCTTAAAAAATTCGGCCCTAAAGTGGCGAAACGGCCCGGTGAGTGCAAGCCCGCCGTCAGCGCGAGCCGAGCCGCGCCAGCACCACGCCAGCCAGGATCACGGCGGCGCCAGCCAATTGCAGCGGCCCCAGCCCCTCGGCGAAAAGCACCCAGGCGATCAGCGCCGCCAGCACCGGCTGCAGGAGCAGCGCGACGGCGCCGAAGGCCGGCGTCAAATGCGCCAAGGCATAAGCGATCATGCTTTGCCCGCCAACCTGAGATATGAGCGCCAAGGCCACCAGCAAAAGCCAGCCAAAGGCGCTTAGGGCCAGGAAACTCTCGCCGGAGACAATGGTGACTGGGATAAGCACAATGGCGGTTACCAGGCCGCTCCAACCCATCACGGTGGCTGTCGAAAAGCGGCCCCGGAGCCGAGCCACGGCCATCAAATAGGCGGCGTAGAATATGGCGGCGATAATGCCGAACAGGTCGCCGAGCAAATGCCGCCCGCCGAGCCCGACGCTGTCGCCAAGCAGCATGGCGGCGCCGAAAATGGCGAAGGCAAGGCCCAACAGGAAGCGGCGCGAGAAGCGCTCGCCGAACAGCACGAAGCCGCCGAGGGTCACGAAGATGGGCGCCGAATTGGCCAACAATGTGGCGTTGGCGACCGAGGTAAAGGTAATCGACCAATGCCAGAACGCCATGTCGGCGGCGAAAAACAAACCGGCTACTCCTAAGTCCAGGAAATCGCGCAGCGACGTGGGTCGCTCCGGGGCGGTGGTTTCTGGCTCCAGGCGCATCCACAAAAACAAAACCGGCAGGGCGAAGAACAAGCGGTAAAAGGCGGTGGCGCTGGGGCCAATTTCGCTCAAGCGGACAAAATTGGGCGCCAGCGATATGCCCGCCGCGCCGATCAAAAGGATCACCAAGGCGCGGCCATCCAAACTGGCCGGCCCGCCCAAATTTGCGCTATCGGAATTCATCAGGCGTTATAGCCAGACACCGATGTTTGTTTCAAACTTTGCTTATCCGCTAAACTTGGCGGCAATTTTGTTTTGAGGGCGAAAGATCATGACAGATAGGCCTCGTTCATTGATCGGTCCGGGCGATCCGGAACCGTATCTGCGCATCAACCGGACGGGCAAGGCACCGCTGCTGATAATCTGCGATCACGCCAGCAACGCCATCCCTGAAGCCATGAACGCGCTTGGGCTTGGCCCGGAAGAGGCGGATATGCACATCGCCCATGACATCGGCGCCGCTGCCATCGCCCGCCGGCTGGCCGAAAAATTGGACGCCGAGCTGGTGCTAGCCGGCTATTCCCGGCTGCTGATCGACGCCAACCGGCATACCACCGAGCCCGGCTCAATCCCCGAAATCAGCGCCGGTGTCACAATTCCCGGCAATCAGGGTCTAAGCGACGAAGCGCGCCGCGCCCGCGCCGCCAATTTTTTCTGGCCCTATCATCACGCCATCACCGACAGCCTCAAGCGGCTGCAGGCCGGCTGCCCGGCGCCGGCCATATTTTCTGTGCATACATTTACGCCCCATATGCCCGGCGAGGACCGGCCCTGGCACATCGGCGTTTTGTGGAACCGGGATGCGCGCATGGCGGCACCGTTGCTGGACGCACTCCCCCGCCTCGCCCCGGATTTGAACGTGGGCGACAACCTGCCTTATGCGGGCACCCAAGTGGCCTATTCGCTCAATCTGAACGCGGGGCTGGCGGGGCTTCCCCATGTGGCGGTGGAAATTCGACAAGACCTGGCTGGGCCCACGGAGACCGAAAAATGGGCCGATCTTCTGGCCGCCGCCTTGGCCGAAATTTTGGCCATACCGGGCCTTCATACCCCGGAATATTATTAAAGGCGCCGCTTGCCGAGGTTGCGACCGCCCGCTACTGTCGCCTCCAAATTTACCGCTCAATCAGCAAAGAAGGACCAGCGAATATGTCGGATGTGGGAGGGATTGCGCGCGATCGATTGCGCACCATTGTTGAGAGGATCGAACGCCTGGAAGAAGAGAAAACCGCCCTGTCAGCGGATATTCGCGAGGTCTATTCGGAAGCCAAGGGCACTGGCTTCGACGCCAAAATCCTGCGCCAGATCGTACGCCTGCGTAAATTGGACGGCGCTGACCGGCGCGAACAGGAAGAATTGCTCGATCTCTACAAGCTGGCCCTCGAAATGGAATAGGGTCCGGGGCCGGCCCGCCGCCCTCGATTATTGACATAAGCTTTTATTATATAACGATAATACGAATTGGGTTCGTTTCGTAATTCTCGCAAAGGCGATAAAAACTTATCTATTTCGGGACAGTTTACTTAATTAATGCGATATTATAGCAGCATATAAGTATACTGTCCTGAAATAGGAAAGCCTTGCCGAAGGGCGCCTAGAACCCTTCCACCCAGGGGCGAACCTCGATCTCCCAGGACCAGGACGAGCGGTGCTGGCTGTGCAGATGGTAATAGGTGTCGGCAATGGCATCGGGATCAAGCCAGGCATCGGGGCCCCGATCATCACGGCCATCGCTGCCGCGCCGCTCGGACTTTATGCCGCCATCGACCACCACATGAACAACGTGAATATTCTTAGGATGCAGTTCGCGCGCCATGCTCTGCGCCAATCCGCGCAGGCCGAACTTGCCCATGGCGAACGGTGCCGACAGGGGAAAGCCTTTGACGCCGGCAGATGCGCCGGTGAACATGATGGTGCCGCGCCCGGCGGGAAGCATCAATTGCGCCGCCGAACGGCCGACCAAGAACCCGCCATAGCACGATGTCAGGATGCTTTGCTTGACCGCATCGGGATCCAGCTCGGCGATCGAGCCACGGGCGCGCAGGCTGGCGTTATAGACCGCCACCGTGGGCGTGCCGAGATCGGATGCGACGGCGGCGAACACGGCTTCCACATCGCCCGCTTCGGAGGCATCGCAGGCGTAGGTTTTGGCACCGATTTCCTCGGCCAGGTCTTCCAATTTGTCCGTATTGCGGGCCGCCAAGGCAACATCCATACCGGCGCCGGCGAAGCGCCGCGCCAGGGATGCGCTTAATCCCGACCCTGTTCCGACGATAACGGCGATTTCTTTTTCACTCATGGTAGTCGCTCCCTGTTTGGTGGAATGTAAGCATTGCGGCCAGCTTAAAACATATTCTTAAGGTTTAGAAAGCCGCCTGTGACGTGGCGCCATTCAACATTTCGTTTACCGGACGGTAATAACCGGTTGCTAGTATCCACCCATGCCAGTCGGAAGCATCAACGACGTATTATCGGCCCAACTGTCACGCAACCAGTTCAATTCCATGGAATCGCTGGTTTTGATCACGCAGCAACTGGTCGCCCGCATGGAAGACGAGCGGCGCGAACAGGCGGTCAATTTCGAGCGCTCCGATCTGGTCGAAGCCAACCGCGAGAAAGCCAAACTATTGCGCTTCAAATCGCGGGTCGCCGACAACGTCATCGCCGCCACCAAGGCCAAATCCGCCATCGAATGGTCCACCCGGATTCTCGGCGAGATGAAGACCGAGTTGCAATCCCTTTTGGGCTCGACCGACGCTGCAGCGCGCACCGCCGGGGCAGCTTCATTCAATGCCCAACTGGCCGATCTCAACGCCCGCGTCGATGGCGCCAA
>JABHAA010000103.1 GCA_018674495.1 Rhodospirillaceae bacterium
CGGGTGCTTTTGACCCGTCGACATCGTCGCACATCTTTGCCGATGCAATGCATCGCCATACGAAGTGCTCCTCGCCACGGGGCAAAATCATCCCGGTCAAATGGTTCCTATCAATCATGATCCACTCTAGCCATTACGCCGATATTTCCGAGGGCCGAAATCGTCGAGCCGATGGCGATTACGCAAGCGCCGCTCGAAGACATTGGCCCAAGAATCTTCGGTGATGGTCTTGGCCTGGTAATCCTGGACCCAGCGGCGAGCGTTGCCGGTGTTCGGCCCCAACACGGCGGGCAAATTATCCCGGTAATAGGGCTGGCGCCGCCAGGGGCGGTCTCTTTCGAAATACTCCTTCCGGCGGGAAGCATCGGCAAAGCGCCGGGCCGTCCTGGTGGCGGGCTTCATATTGGAGGGCCGAGTGCGCGCGGCCCGCCAGCCATCGGTCCTTTCTTTTACGTTGGCGGCGACCATCCAGACCTGGCTCTGCTCCCGGTAGCGCTGGCGCCAATTGAGCACCATCTGCACGTATTTGCGCGTATATGGATGGGCAATCGCCTTGGCGCCGTGGCCGGCGAGCGTGCCGCCATTATAATGAGACAAGGCCAAATCCCAGCGCCCGCCATATTGCCGGTGCAGCCGGGCCAGGTAATCGATGCCCAATTGGACGTTGAGGCGCGCATTCCATAACTCGTCCTTGCCGACGCCGAAGACGCCGCGCGCCGTCGCCGGCATGATCTGCATCACGCCCCTTGCGCCTGCGGTCGACAAAGCGCGGGCGTTGAAATCCGATTCGATCTTGGCCACCGCCAGCGCCAAGGACGGCGGCACCGGGCTGTTCATGGCTTCGGTGATGACGATCTGTTTGATCTCGGCGCGGCTGAGCGCCAGGGCATCGGTTGCGGTGGCGGCGATGCCGGCAAGCGCGGCGATGGCGGCGAGAATAGGCGTGGTGCGTAGACTTGTCATTTGATTTGCTCCTGCAAAGCCTTCAACCAGGTTTCATTGAGGGTGGTGACGATGAGTTTTTCGGCGGCGATGCCTTTTTGGGCACGGACCGCATCGGTGATCGATAGTTTGGGATCGACGGCCAGCACGACCTCCGCTTTACCGGCGAGGCTGGCGAGGCTGATAGATTTTAGCTTGGCGTCGTAATATTGGCCGGCGTAATAGATGACGATGTTTTCCGGCGCTGCCGATTTGACCGCATCGGCGCGCGCTGGTGTTTTGGCTTTAGCCAAGGCGCGCAAGGCCACCCCATCGGGGCTTGTGGCCTGGGCCGATTTGGCCGGCGCGTTGCCGGCACCCATGGAGACCAAAGTCAGGATCATGATTGAAAAAAGCGCCATGGCCAGGGCCAATCCGATCTCGGCGAGGGCGTTTGATTGGGTATCGGTATGCATAAAATTATTCCCGTCGGGTTGTTCGATGGCCAGGTTATGCGGGGCCGAGAGGTGTTTTTTGGGAACGGCGTTATTTATTGATGTGCAATAGGAAAAGTCTAAAATCGCTCCCTGGTCCCGCCATAAGGAACAAACGTGCGAGTATCCAATCGGCAAGGGAATGCGTTATGAAGCGACTACCATCGACAATCTTTGCGGCGATCGCGCTGATCTCGGTCCTTACTGTGTCGGCGGCCGCCATCGCGGCGGAGCGACCGAATGTTCTGATCATGGGCGAGGATATCGACCGGGATTCGATCCGCCGCGGCAGCCAGGCCTTTAACCGCACCCTCAACGCCATCGCCACCGAAATGCAGAAGGCTGGCTACAAGGTCTATGACGAGACCGCGATCACAATGGAAGAGTTCAAGCAGGGCCGCATATTCCGGCGCAACGACGAGCTGATCGATATCGCCAAATCGGTACGCGCCGCGCCCATCGACGTGGTGGTCATCTTTTCCGTCTTTCCCGAGATTGACCGGCGCCGGCACACGACGCGCCTGTTCGCCAGCGTCACCGGGCGTATGGTCGATGTAAACAATGGCCGCCGGCTCGGCAACTTCACCGAAAAGACCCGCCAGCACCGCAACGTGGCGCCCGAATGCAGCCGCGAATGCCTGGTCCGCTATTTCAGCGCCATTTCCGAAGATTTCGGCCAAGAGGTTGGCCAGGTATTGTCCTTCAAATTGGCGGCTGCGGCTAGTCTAGCCGGCGCCTACAAGATGGAGTTCGTCGACTTCGCGCTAAAGGATATTACCGAGATCGAGGAATTCCTCACCGCTTTCAAAGGCTATCAGCGCCACCGGATGATGACCGGTTCCAGCGATGGCCGCCGCCTCTATTGGTATGAAACCTCCAGCGACAAGGCCCGGCTCAGTCGCAACCTGCGCCTGATGCTGGATCATATCGGGATCGAGGGGCGCACCAGGTTCGAGGCAAACAGCTTCATCGTGACCCGGCTCGGCGCCGTGAAATAGGGGCCTTCGGGCCCGGTTTGACGTTGAGAGGGATCAGCGGGCCTTGATGACGGTGACCGAAAGGCTGCTCTCGCTGACCGCGGCGCCGGGTATCTGGCGGAAGATGCGCGACAGGCGCGCCTGGGTATTGGGCCCGATGGGATCGAAACTGCGGCCCCGAAGCCCGGTAGGCAGATCGCGCAGCACATCGCGCGAGGTCGCGAAACAGCGCACCGATTCGGATCCGGCGGGCGCCGAAATATCGAAATTGAAGGGAAAAATATCTTCGCCGGGGATGGTGTGCAGAACACCGGCGGCGAATTTTGGCGTGATCAGCTTTTGCCGCGTATATCGGTTGGGCAGCATCTGGATCATGTCGCCATCGGCCTGGCGGTAGAAGCAATAGAGCCAAGCGTCCCGATCTAGTCGGATTTTCAAATGCATTTTTTCGCCAATCCGGTAGCGCGGGTTTTTGCCCCGATCAGACGTCAGTTGCAGCGATATGGGACCAAGCCCGGCATAGCCCGGCCGTGGGCTTGGGCGCGTTTTCGGATAAATCTCGACATTAGCGAAATCGGCCTTGGCGACGCGGCCTTTCCACGACACCGTCTGGCCGAGGCCATTGGCCAGATTGACGCGAATTTCCAAGGCCTTGCCCATATCCCAATAATCGCCTTTGAGAACATAGGACGTTGCAATGCCAGCCGAGGTATCGTCGCGCAAATCTTTGGCAGATATCTTCTTGCCCCTGCTCAACGCCTTGCCCACCGCCAACGGCTTCACCGTCAGTTTTCGCCCCGTCAGGGGATTGGCAAACGCATTGGCCAGGGCATCGGCTAGCCGGCGTTCCAAGAATGCGCCGACCGGCGGCTTGAAGCCTGTATCTTCGAAGCTGATGCCCCCGATGCGCAATTCGGCCATATCAAAGGCGAGATCACGAAAAGTGCGGGCGGCCTGATCGATGGCGGCATCGATGGGCATCACATTGCCCAGATCATCGCCCAGAATACGCACTTGCACCGGTTCGGTTTCGCCGGCCAGCGCGCCGGTCATCTTGACGGCGGCGTAAGACAGGAATAGATCGCGCCCAGATTTTCTAAGGCTGCCGCGCACCAGAATATCGGCGCGCAGTTTGGCGTCGAACAAAGCGGCGATGGCGTTTTCGTCCTTGTCGCCGAGCACCCCGAACTTGCGCAAGCTGGCCACCGTGTCGGCCATAACTGCCGGAGCCACAAATTCATAACGCTCTCCGGCACGGGCGATCATGGCTGAACGGAGGCGCGCGTTATATTCCCCGGCGATGGCAACCGCGATGCGGATTTTATCCCTTTCGAATGGCCAGATGGCGATCCGGGGCTTCTTGCCCTTTTCTGATTGGAAGGTTTTGCGGAGCCAATCGGCAGCGGCATCGGGATTCTGGCCGCCGGCTCGATGCCGGGCGGAGGATTTGTCGATTTGCACAATCAGGGTTTCGGCCAGGCCATCGAACAGCTTGTCCTGGCCGGGGACGGATTGAGACCAGACGGGCGCGGGCACCGCCGCCAACAGTGCCGCCGCCGCGCATCCAGCCGCCAGCCGATATTTGTTCAAATGAGCCATGCTCTATCTATATTCAATTTCAGACCATGGAATATGGCCGGGTCAGAGGGCTGTTTTGTCTGTGGGCCGGAGTTTAGTTGAGTTTCCGGCCCGGGTGAAGGCGCGAAATTTTGGGCGGAAATTAACCGGCGTCAATGACTTAAACGGCCATTGCGCCTAGAGCTATCAATGGACGTAGGCGCAAACGGCAAAAAGGAGATGACAGATGTTACAGACAATCCTGGTGCCGACCGACGGCTCGGAACACGCCAACAAAGCCGTCGACCTGGCCGCCGATCTGGCCGGTAAATATGATGGCCGCATGGTCATCCTGCACATCCTCCTAAGGCACGCTTCGGCGATGGAGCTGAAGGCGCTGGCGCAAGAACTGGGCGCCTCAGATGCTTTGTTGCAACGCATTGCCAAGGCCGAGGATGCCTACGCCGAAACCGCCATGGCAGCCTATGGACCGGTGCCGCTGATGGTGCCGGACAATATCCTGATCGAGATGGGTGAGCTGATCACCGAAGCCGCCGAAAAGCGTGCCAAGGCGCATGGTGCCAGGGACTTCACCGTTCGCGTCACCGACGGCGCGCCGGCCGAGGTTATCTTGAAGGCGGCAGACCACGAGCAGGCCGATGCCATCGTCATGGGTAGCCGCGGGCTTGGCAACCTAACTGGATTGCTGATGGGCAGTGTGTCCCACAAAGTCGCCAACCACGCGGTCGCCACCTGCATCGCGGTCAAATAGAAGCCGCCGATTTTGTCTTAAACGGATTTCTCTGATATGAGCGGAGGGCGGGAGGCCGCGAATAACAGGGGGAGCCTAGATCATGGGACAGATGGATGCCAAGGTCTGCATCGTCACCGGCGCGGCGGGGAGCATTGGCTTTGCCAGCACCCGCGCCATGTTGGCTCAAGGCGCATCGGTTTTGCTGGTGGATATGGACGAGGCCGCCCTCGCCGCCCGCGTGGCCGAAGCCAGTGAATTTGGCGACCGCGTCGCCAGCATCACCGCCGACGTCGCCGATACGAAAAGCACCCAGGCCTATATCGCCGCCGCCCGGGAACGCTGGGGCAAGATCGATGTGATCTTCTCCAACGCCGGGGCCTCGGGCGAAATCGCGCCGATCACCGAATATCCGGAAGAGGTGTTCGATCGGGTCATGGCGATCAATGTGCGCGCCTCGTTCCTGGCCTGCAAATATGGACTGCCCCAAATGAACGATGGCGGCTCAATCATTATCACGTCTTCGATCATGGGCGTGCAGGCCAATCCCAATATCGTCGCCTACGCCACATCCAAACACGCCGTGATCGGGCTGATGCGCACCGTCGCCAAGGAAGCGGCGCCCAGGAATATCCGCGTCAACGTGATCGCGCCGGGCCCCGTGGACAATGAATTTCAGACCGATATCGAAGACAGACTGGGCGAGCGCGTTGGCATCGATGCGACCGAAATGATCAATCAGGCGATCCCGCTAAAGCGCCACGCCAGCGCCGACGAGATTGCCGGCACAGTGTTGTTCCTGGCCTCGGACCAAAGCAGCTTTTCCACCGGCTCGGTGTTCATGGCCGATGGCGGATTGAACGCTTAAAGGCCCGGCTATCCAAGGAGACGATCCCGATGGACGGCAAAGAGCGCCGCAGATGGAGGCGGCACCGCTTGCGCAGTACCGCCAAGATCAAAATCCGCGAACGGATATTGTTCTCCAAAATCCAGGACGTATCGGGCGGCGGCGCGGCCTTCGAAGGGCTGCCCGCGTTCGAGATCGGCGAGGCGTTGGAGATCGAGATGGAGGAATTTGGTTCGGTTCCCGGCTCATTGGTCCGGAAATGGGACGATGGCTTTTCCGTCGCTTTCGATCTAGATGACGACGACCGCAATTCCTTGCAGGAAGATATGGAATCCTTCATGCGCGAGAACGACTTGCGCAAAGGCTAGAGCATTTCCGGATAGCTGATACTGGCGCCCTTGATGCGTTCCAGCGACGCCTGGCGGGCGATCTGCATGCCGGGCACCTTTGACAAACCCCATTGCATGCGCCGGACGTGGCGCAAAAGCCTGAATATGCATAGGATGGGTCCATGATGACCAATTTGAACATGGATTTCGATAAACGGGTGGTGATCGCGCCGGAAGATATGCACTGGGTAGAATCGCGCCTGGCCGGGGTAGAGCGCAAAATGCTGGAGCGCGAAGGCGCCGAAGCGGGGCGCGCGACGACCATCGTCCGCTATGCGCCGGGCAGCGCCTTTTCGTCCCACCGCCATGACGGCGGCGAGGAGTTTATCGTCCTGGACGGCGTCTTCTCCGACCAATTCGGTGATTTCGGGCCGGGCATGTATATCCGCAATCCCATCGGCTCCGAGCACCAGCCATCCAGCAAGGACGGCTGTACGATTTTCGTCAAACTAAGCCAGTTCGATCCCGAGGATCAGGCCTTCGTGCGCCTGGATACCGCCACCGGAACCTGGAAGCCCGGCCAGGCGGAGGGATTGTCGGTCTTGCCCCTGCACGAATATGGGCCAGAACGAATTGCCCTCGTCAAATGGCAGCCAGGCACGCGTTTTCAGGAACACGCCCATCCCGGCGGCGAGGAGATTTTGGTTCTGGATGGGGTCTTTGAAGACGAGTTCGGAACCTACGAACAAGGCACCTGGCTTCGCAATCCGCCGGAAAGCCACCATACGCCGTTCAGCCGGCAGGGTTGCACCATCTACGTCAAAACCGGGCACCACATGCCCTGAGGCGTGCTTGGGTTTGCAGGAGGTTAAGAACATGTCGGTGTCAGCGCCGGTGCAGGCGTACGGGCTGGCATCAGCGAGCCGGCGGCAAGCAATCAATCTTTGGTGACGCTTGCGCCCCATGGCTTTCAGAGGAGCAGCAATATTGGTATAAGCGCCTTCGCTGGGGGGCGGTCACGGGAGAACGGCGCCATGGTCACCACTTACAACTATAAACGCTACAAAATGTCCGAATATGAGCTCGGCAAGTTTCCCGGTGCCAAGGCTGGCGAGACCGCCGATGACTTCACCATTCGCGATCAGGGCGGCAACGATGTTTCGCTTGAAGATTACAAAGGCAAGTGGGTGGTCCTGGAAACCGGCTCGCTGACCTGTTCGATGTATGTGAAAAACATTCCCGGCATGCGCAATCTACAAAGTAAATATCCGGATGTAGAGTTCCTGTTGATCTATGTGCGCGAGGCTCATCCCGGCGCCCGTCTCGGCCCACACGAAAGCGACGCGCAAAAATTGGAAATGTCGAAGCAACTTCAAGACATCTACCGCGAGCCGCGCAAAATTCTGATCGACAGCGTAGATGGCGGCATGCACCGCAAATTTGGCGGATTGCCGAACATGACCTATGTGATCGATCCGGACGGCAAGGTCATCTATCGTTGCGACTGGGCCTTTCCGAAATTGATCGAGAAGGTGCTGGCAGACCGTAGCCACATCCACACCGACGAGCATGTACAGATCATCACCGCCGCGCCCTGGATCATGATACCGGTGGTGCTGCGCGGCGGCTGGGACGCCTTATGGGACCTGGCCATCGCATTGCCCTTCATCACCATCGCCCACGTAAAGGCGGACTGGGCGAACTTCAAGGCGAAACTAGCATCGTGAAGCCTAGCGCAGATTGATACCCTGTTCCTTGCTTTGCAGCTTGGCCGTGATGGCTTTCAAGGGTTTGCCGTCACGCACCCGGCTGAAATTCAATTCCATGCCACCGGGCACCAGGGTGCGTTCATAAGTCTGCACCTCGTGCTTGCCGTCATCGGTGATCAACACCGCATAGACGGTCATGGTCTTGCCATTGATTTTGGCCCAAACTTGCGGATCGCCAGCCAGCGGATCGATGGGAATGCGCACACCGAGCCGGTTGATGCGGTCGGTGGCGGCGTAAAAGCCCGGTCGCTTGGCGGGCGCGAAGGCAACGAAATATTCGGCCCGTTTCAATTTGCCGCTGGATTTTTGCGAAATGGTTGTCCATTTCAACGAGAAGCCGCCCCGTTCGCGCCGGACCGAGACTTCCAGATCGCGCTTGGCCAGCCCGGCCGGGCCGGCATACACCACCTGGCCGACAAAATCGCCCAGGAAGGGCTGAAAGTCACCGGTGGTTTGCGCCAATGCGGCGCGCCACGGTGCAAGAACAAGCAACCCGATAAAGAAAACAACCTTGAATGCCCGCATCCCGGCTCCGTTCGTTTGATTATCCAATCCCGCCAGCATAAGCGATTCGCTCGCTCCTGAAAATGGCTCTATCTACCATTGACCTTGCGCCCGCATTTGTAGGAACATGCCAAGCACCATTGATCCAGTCATCGATTTTAAGAGACGGAACAACGCCATGACCACACAAGCCGAAAATGACATCCTGACCCAGACCGGACCGGGAACGCCGCTCGGCGAACTGGCCCGCCATTACTGGCACCCGGCGCTGAAATCCGAAGAGCTGGTTGCCGATGGCGATCCGGTGCGCTTCATGCTGATGTCGGAGAAACTGATCGCCTTTCGGGATTCGTCGGGCCGTATCGGCGTCATGGACCATCGCTGTCCGCACCGCTGCGCATCCTTGTTCTTTGGCCGCAACGAAGAAAATGGCATCCGCTGCGTCTATCACGGCTGGAAGTTTGATGTCGAGGGCAATTGCCTCGACATGGCCAACGTGCCGCCGCACCAGGATTTCAAACAAAAAGTCAAAGCCAAAGCCTACAAGGCCGAAGAGCGTAACGGCGTCGTATGGGTCTATATGGGGAGCCAAGAGAATGTGCCCGGCCTGCCCGAGATCGAAGCTACATTGTGCCCCGAAGAAGACGTAGAGATTTTGTTTATCGTTCGCGAATGCAATTGGCTGCAGGGCGCCGAGGGCGAGCTGGACACTTCCCATCTGGGTGTTCTGCACATGGGCAAGGTGGGCGCCGACGTCTATACCAAAGACAGCATAAACCAATATGTGGTGTCCAACCGGGCGCCAGAATACATGTTCACGGAAACCGATTTTGGTACCCAGTACGCCGCTTACCGGCCGGCGGACGAGGGCAATACCTATTGGCGCCTTGGCCCCTATCTCTGGCCGTTCTGGACGATGCCGCCAATCTGTCCGTTGGATAACAATATCCTGGCCCGCGCCTATGTGCCCATCGATGATGAAAACACGATGATGGTCTATTGGATGCACAATAAGGCGGAACTGCCCGGCAAGACCGATAGGCGAAAAGAGGTTGTCGGTGGCGGCGATTGGAATTTCCTGCCCAACACCACCGATTGGAATGGACGCTGGCGGCTCTCCGACAATAAGAAAAACGACTACAACATCGACCGCGAGGTGCAGCGCACCAAGAGCTATTCCGGCATCACCGGCATCAATCTGCAGGATCAGGCCATGTCGGAAAGCATGGGCGAAATTGTTGACCGCACCGTGGAACGGCTAGCCCCGTCGGATATCATGATCACGCAAACCCGGAAACACATCATCCGCGCGGTGCAGGCCTATCAGAAGGACGGCACCCTGCCGAAAAGCGCCACCGACCCATCGGTCTACCGGGATGTGCGCGGCGGCCAGTTCGTCGCCCCGGACGGCGAGGAATGGCTGGACGCCTACAGCACAAGGCTGGATGCCGCGGCGGTTAAGCCGCCCCTGCCCGAAGCCGCCGAATAACCGCAATGGCAACCAAGCGCGACAACGAGATTCTGACCCAAACCGACGCCGGGACGCCCATGGGCGATCTCATGCGCCACTATTGGATACCGGCGGCCAAGTCGGAAGAGCTGGTGGCCGACGGCGATCCGGTGCGGCTTATGCTATTGGGCGAAAAGCTGATCGCGTTCCGGGACAGTTCCGGGCGCGTCGGCATCATGGACCACCGCTGCCCGCACCGCTGCGCCTCGTTGTTTTTTGGCCGCAATGAGGAGGACGGCATCCGCTGCGTCTATCACGGCTGGAAATTCGATGTGGACGGCAATTGCCTGGACATGGCCAACGTGCCGCCCCATCAAGATTTTAAACACAAGGTCAAAGCCAAGGCCTACAAGGCCGCTGAGCGAGGCGGCCTCATTTGGGTGTATATGGGCGCCCAAGAAAACGTGCCGCCGCTGCCCGATCTGGAAGCCAATCTGGTGCCCGCCGAGGATATGGACATCCTCTTTATCCAGGGCGAATGCAACTGGCTGCAAAGCGCCGAGAGCGAGCTCGACACCTCGCATCTGGGTTTTCTGCATATGGGTATCACCGACGACTCGGGCTTTGTCGAAGGCGAGATCAACCGCTTCATCGTCGCCAACCGGACACCCGAATATGAATTTACGGAAACCGATTTCGGCACCATGTACGGCGCCTACCGGCCCGCCGACGACGGCAGCACCTATTGGCGGGTGGGCCAGTTCCTGTGGCCCTGCTGGACCATGCCGCCGATCTGCCCGATCGAGAACAATATCCTGGCCCGCGCCTATGTGCCCATAGACGACACCCACACCATGATGGTCTATATGACCCACAAAAAGGCGCGCCGGCCGTCCAGCACCGGGGCTCGCCCGATCGTCGGCGCCGGGCCATGGCGGTTCCAGCCCAACACAACCGACTGGCATGGGCGCTTCCGCTTAGCCGACAACCGGGCCAACGATTATTCCATAGACCGGGATGTGCAGCGTAGCCAAAGCTACACCGGCATCACCGGCATCAATCTGCAGGACCGCGCCGTGGTCGAGAGCATGGGCGAGATCGAAGACCGCACGTTCGAGCATCTGGCCCCGTCCGACATCATGATTACCCAGACAAGGCGCCATCTCCTGACCGCCGTCAAAGCTTTCCAAAAGGACGGCACCCTACCCAAAAGCGCAAACGATCCATCCGTCTACACCAATGTGCGCGGTGGCCAGTTTGTTTATAATTCAGACGCCGACTGGCTCCAGGCCCACGCCGACAAGGTCGCCACCGCGCCCCTGAAAGCGCCGGTGCAAGAGGCGGCCGAATAGCCAATAAAATGAGCCGACCCGGGATGCCGCGCGCAATCACCGAAGCTTGCAACTGGCTGGGCCCCGGCATCGCGTCCTCGGGGCGCTGGATTTACCAGCTAAGCCGCGCCGACATCGCCGAGATCGATGCCGCCCTCGAATTCGGCAAGGCGCGCGGGATGGGTCTGGCCGACTTGACCAAAGAAAATTTCCCCCTGCCCGCCTTCCAGGCGCGCATCGATACCATGCTGGATGAGATCGAGACCGGCCTCGGCATCTATCTGTTGCGGGGATTTCCGGCCCTGAACTATGGCAAGGGCGATCTCCGCCATATCTGCTGGGGCATCGGGCTCTATTGCGGCCAGGCGGTATCCCAAAGCAAGCGCGGCGACCTATTGGGCGACGTGCGCGATATCGGAACCCCCGCCGACGGCCCCACTTTTCGCGGTTACACATCTTCGGGCGAGCTGACCTATCATTCCGACGCCGCCGACATCACGGCGCTTTTCTGCCTGCGCGCCGCCAAAAAGGGCGGGCTCAGCCGCATCGTTTCGCTGCCCGCTATCCATGATGAAATTTTGGCCACACGACCGGACTTGTTGGAGGCGCTTTATGAGCCCTGCCATTGGGGCCGCCAGGGCAATGAGCTGCCCGGCCAGTCGCCGTATTACACCCAGCCCATTTTCGGCACCGCGAATGGCCTATTCGCCGGGCGCTACACCCGCACTCATATCCGAACGGCGGAGCTTTCAGGCACCCAGCCGCCGCCGACCGAGGCCCAGATCGAAGGCTTCCGCCTGATGGACGAGATTGCCGCCAACCCCGCTTTTCATGTCTCGATGATGTTCGAGCCTGGCGACATGCAGTTTCTCAACAACCACCTGACCCTGCATACCCGGACGGCGTTCACCGATCACGCCGAGCCGGACTTGAAGCGCCATCTCCTGCGTCTCTGGTTCTCGCCGGCCAACAGCCGCGAACTACCGGAAAGCTTCAAGCCCTTCTTCGGCGATACTTCCCCCGGCGCCAAACGCGGCGGTTTCCCGGGACATGAGGATGGGATGGTATTCGAAACGGGCGACTTGCCAAATTAGCCCTGATAGAGCGGGCCCGGCTGGCGGAAAAAATCCAGCAAAATCTGATAAACCATCAAATAGTTTTTCTGCTGGAACGAGGCGTGCGATATGCCGGCCATGGATTTGAACTGCTTGTCCGGGTTGGGAAGGGCGGCGAAGAATTTCAGCAAATCCTCCACGCCGGCGATACCGTCCCATTGGCCGCGCAGCACCATGCAGGCCGCAGTGATTTTTTCCGGGTCAACAAGCGGCAAATTTTCGCACATATCCACATAGGTGCCGTTCGGGATTGACGTATCCAGGGCACAGATAGCGGCGGCGAAAGCCTCGACCACGCTATCTTCGGCGCAGCCGGGATGATCGCGGGAAAAGATTGAGCGGACGAAATCCAGATCGATGGGGCGGCGCCGGTTGGCCTTAAACTCGGGCAATTTTTTGCGCCGTTGTTCCAGGGTCGGCGAGCCTTCGCCGGTCCAGACAAAGGCGTCGAGAACCAGCTTTGCGACCCGCTCCGGATTACGCTCGGCAAACATGGCGGCGCGCAAGGCGCCCGACGAGACGCCGTAAAAATGCATTTTATCAATGCCGCGCGCCTCGGCGATATAGTCGGTGGCGGCCTTCACATCATCGGCACCGTTGGCGATATTGAAATGATCGTCCCGCCCCTTGGAAGAGCGGCCATAGCCTTCCATATCCAGGCACCAGCAATCATAGCCTTGCAGCGCGAACCAGTTCATGACCGACGAGAAGGGCCGTCCCGGCACGGTCAAATCAAAGGTCGGTGTCGAGGCCATGGACGAGCCGTGCACAAAGACAATGGCTTCCTTGCCGTCCGGCGTGCCTTCGAATTTTTCCCACAGGAAAAGCCGGCAATCGTCGCCCTTGTTGGTCCAATGCTCTTCGCCGGTAACTTGGGCTTCGTCGGCTGGTGTTTGCTGATCCATTTTATGCCTCCCTCATTTACGCGAAAGCCAAATAAGCGCACTTGCGCACCGGAATCAATGCCCGCTTTAGCGCGCGCGCCTGCCGATGCGCGCCCGCACACGGACACTGCGAAGCGCGCAGGAGATCAGCATGTCATCGCCGGGACGCAGGCTGGAGCCGGTCAGCCGCTTGCAGGCTACGGCGGTTACATCGGGCAGAATCGGCGCATCGTCAAAGGAGCGGCCCGACGGCGGGTAATAGTGCGACGTGGTCAGGCGCAAGGTGCCATGGCCCTTGATCGGCATGACGGTCTGTACCGATCCCTTGCCGAAGGATTTCTCGCCAACCACAATGGCCCGCTTCAAATCCTGCAGCGCGCCGGCGACAATCTCGGCGGCGCTGGCCGAGCCGCCATTGATGACCACCGCGATGGGCCGGCCGCGCAAGGCATCGCCCAAGCGCGCATTGAAGCGCCGGTGCTTGGAATTGCGGCGCCCGCCTGCCGCCCGGGTCGAGACGATCTCGCCGCTATCCAAAAACACATCAGCGACGCTGATGGCTTGATTTAACAGCCCGCCGGAATTGTTACGCAGATCAAGCACCACAGCGTCGATGCGCTTCGTCTTGGCCACAGCCTCGGCGCGCAGCTCCTTCAGGCTGCGGCGGAGATCGCGGGTGGTATGGGCGGCGAAGCTGGCGATACGGATTACCGCCACAGTGCCATCGAGGCGAGCGCGCACCGTGCGCCCGGGGGCGATAGCGCGCACCATGCGGGCCTCAAATTCTCTGCCGCCAGGGCGTATCATCTGCAAGCGCACTTCTGAGCCGACTGGTCCCCGCATACGGCCCAGCACGTCGCCGAGCGCCGGATTATTGAAGCCGGTGCCATCGACGCCGGTGATGATATCGCCGGGGGCTAAACCGGCGCGGGCGGCGGGCGATCCGTCGTGGGGCGAGATCACCACGGGTTTGCCGTTTCTCATGAAAATCTCGAGCCCGATATTGCCGAAATTGGGGGGCCGGTACTTCCGTTTGACGCCGCGCTTCCTTTTGGGGCGCGGCTTGGCGGCGGTAAATTCGGAATAAGGATCGAGGGTCACGATCATGGCGCGCACCGCCGTGATTGCCAATGGGCCGGGCGCCGCGCCGGCTTTCTGTTTCCGGAGCGCTACGATGGCGGCGTCGATCAGGGTTTTGGGATCGGTGCGCCGCCAATAGCGGGCCTGAATGCGGCTGAAGACTTCGGCGAACAGATCGAGGCTGCGAATTTTGTCGGCCTCGCTGCCGGTGGTCAAGGCCGCGAATTCGCGCCCAAAATTATTGAGATGTCGGTAGGTATCGCCGGATTTGGTGTTCGCGGCTGGGTGTGGTTTCACCCGACCCGCCAACCCGGCATCGGCGGGCAACGGCACTAACCCGGAGGCGAGCATGCCGAAGACACCCAAGAGCGCCGGCCATCTCACAGTTGCGATTGTTGCAGCCATAGCCAAATGGTGCCGGATTTTGGCGCATCCATCAACTGGGCATCAACTTGGGGAGCGCCTTTCGGCATCAACCGGAAACAGCCATCCGCCTTTTGCGCATCGCCGTGTAGTCGACTGCGATCAATATCACCGCCAGAATTGCGCCAACGACATCGGTCCAGCCGGCACCCGTAGTCAGTTCCTGCGGGATCAGCAACAGCACGCCGGTCAGCATAGTCAGGACACGCATGGGCATACCGAGAGGATTGATAAAATATCCAATCATCGCCGCCGAAACCAGCCACACGCCACCGATAGCGGTCGCCACGTCTACCACCAGAAGCATCGTGTCGTTGCCCTGCAATAGTAGGCTCGGCGAGAACACGAACAGGAACGGCACCACATAGGCTGTCCAGCCAAAGCGCATGCAGGTCCAGCCCGTCGCCATCGGCGGGGCGTCTGCCATGGAGGCGGCAAAGTAGGCCGCGATCGCCACCGGTGGTGTCAGGAACGACATCATCCCCAGATACATGACGAACATATGTGCGGCGATGGGCAAGATGCCAAGCTCGACCAGCGACGGCGCGATCAGCGCCGCCAGAATGATATAGACAGCGATGGTCGGCATCCCCATGCCAAGAAGAATGCAAAGGAACGCGGCGAACAAGAGCAGCAGGAACAGGCTGTCGCCGCCAAATTTCAGCAAGAGCAACGTGAAGGCGAAGCCGAGCCCGGTTACCAGGAGAATGCCGATAATGAACGATGCGCCGGCAGCGATCATGAGTAGATCGAGGATCGACGTGCCGGTTTCGCGGAGGGCATCATAGATATCGCGGAGCGGCAGCGGGTTTTCCGCCGTCCCGGTAACCAGCCCGATGACAACGCTTATGGCCGAGGCGGTCAGCATTGATATTTCGAAGCCCCAGTCGAGCCAGCGCAGACCGGCGTAGATGAGGCCGAAAATTACTGCGTAGGCAGCGGTCTTGATCAGCCGGGGCAAGAACCTGGCTTCACCAAATCCGATGCAGACGCCGTATACAATCACGGTCAAAGAGGCCGCCAGGGCGGAAAGCTGGACCAGCCAATTGAGCGCGAAAAGGGTGTAGATCAATACCGCGAAGGGCAGCATGAAAGGCCAGCCATTGACCAATACCTTGGCGATCCTGGGAATCAGGCTTTCCTCGACGCGGGCGATACCACGCCGGGCGGCTTCTAGATCGGCCTGGATAAAGAGCGCCACGTAATAGAGCAACGACGGCACCAGCGCCGCGATGACGATGTCCTGGTAGGACATCGACAGGAAATCCGCCATAATGAACGCCGTTGCCCCCATCACCGGCGGCATAAGCTGGCCGCCTGTCGATGCGCAGGCCTCAACTGCGGCGGCAAGCCGAGCGGGAAAGCCGTTTCGCTTCATCAAGGGGATGGTCACGATACCGGTGGCGACAATGTTGGAGACAACGATGCCCGAGACCGATCCGAACAGGGAAGAGGCGGTAATGGAGATTTTGGCCGAGCCGCCCCGGTAGCGGCCCATCAGCGCGAGTGCGATATCATTGAAGAACTGCCCGCCACCCGCCTTCATCAGAATCTGGCCGAAGAACACGAAGGTGACCACGATGGAGAGGGCGACTTTCAGGACAAAGCCCATCAGCGCGCTGGTGTCGAGGGAGGAGTAGATGACCAAGCGCACCACATCCACTTTTCGGGTTTCCAGATCGCCCGGCACCAAATGTCCGACCAGGGCGTAGATCGAGAATAAAAGAACAATCCCGAACAAGGCGTATCCGGTGGTCCGGCGCAAACCTTCGAGGGCGAGGACAAAGATGACGCCGCCGGTGGCAATAGCGTCGGGCGGGCTTTCCAGCATGCGCTCGACCAGGGTGTCGAAAGTGAAACCGATGTACCAGCCGGCCGTCAGGCCAGCCAGACCGGCAATCCAGTCGTACCATGGCACAAACGTTCGGACCGCACCCCGGCGAACCGGAAAGATGATGAAAACCAGCAAAAACCCGACACCGAGCATCGGCCCGACAATTTGCTCGTCGAGGATGTTGAGACCAGCAGTGCGGAACAGATCCGACGACCAGGCCAAGGATCCAATAGTCAGCAGAATGGCGAGAGCTGTCCGGAGCGAGGTCAGGGCGGGCGACGCGAAGCTGCCGGCCAGCGTCTCGGAGCGGGAAAGCCCAGACCTGTGCTCGGGGTTTTGGGGCTCGGTTTGCGGTGAGGAAAAATCAGCCATGCTGTCTATTGTCAGATTTTATGGGTGTGTTGATCGAATAGATACGCGCCCCGCGCACGTCCTCCGTTCGGGCGGCGCGAGGCGCGCATATCTATCAGGCGGTTCGGGCTTAAGAGCCGGGCCAGATGCCCTTTTCTTTGTAAAATTTGATGGCGCCGGGATGGTACTGCACCGAACTAAATTGCGTAGCCATACGCTTGCCAGGGAAGAAGCCACCAAACATCGGGTGCCCCTTTACCAGGTCCTTTTTATTTTCGAACATCGCCTTGACGATTTTGTAAGCGGTTTCGTTGCTGACATGGGTGCCGGCGGTGATCAACGAATGGATATGCAGAAAGTTGGTCGGCTTTTTGACGCCAACCAGCGGCGGGCGGCCCGGCATCCAAGTCTTGATGCTGTAATCGGGCCTGATCTTTTTCACCATGGCAATTGCTTCGGGTGTATTCGGCATATCAAGCCAGCGGATACCGCCGACTTTTGCATCGACTTCCCGGACCTTGGGCGCCGGCGGCGCGATCAAAGACGCATCCAGCTTGCCGGCGGCAAAGTCATCGGCCTGGGGCATCAAGCCGGAAACGTTAACCCCCTTGATGTCCTTGAGGGTCATTCCGACGCTGGCCAGTACGCCCTGGCCGAGCGGTGTGCCGTTGGGAAATGCCTGCCAACCTATCGGGTATTTCTTGCCTTTAAGGTCCGTCAGCTTGGTCATGCCGGAATCCTTGCGCACCATGATGCCGATCGGAAAATCGACCAGCTTGAACAGAACGCGGAGGTTCGGCATCGGTTTCATTTTCGAAAACATACCTTTGCCGCGGACGGCGTCACCCATATTGTTGACATCGCTGACCGATATTTCGGCTTGCCGGTTCTGAAGGGCGGCGAGGGTTGCCGTAGTGCCGGCGACCGGGATGACGCGCACTTGTAAATCGGTGCGCGACTGCACGACCTTGCCGATGATCTGCGCCTGCAGATGGTTGATGGCGCCCGGCTGCAACGTCGTGAAGCCGATGGTCTCCGCTTGCGCGGTGCCGGCGATAGCAACCGCAGCGACCGCAGCGGATAAACGGATAATATTTTTCATAATTTTGAATCTCCCATGTGTGTGCGATTAGTTCGAGCTGTGATCAGTTTCTTGGACGGTTGCCCGACTATAGTATACTGAATGTATCATGCAATAGACGGATCAATCCACTTGCCTCTACTCCGCCGCCTCGGAAAGCGGAGCGAACGTGGCCAGGTGCGACAACACGCGCGCCGCGTTGCCGTGCAGGATTGCGTTTCTGGCAGCCTCGCCGATATCGGCCTCGGCAACCGCTTTCGCCGACCAATCGGCGCCGAATTCGGTGCCGTCGGTGCCGAACAATATTTTGTCCGCGCCGTACAGCTTGACCCCCATTTCGATGGCCTGGGCGCCAAAGGAATTGCAATCCATATAAAGGCCCGGCTTGTTCATGCAGGTGGACGGCAATGGCTCGTCCGGCGTGTCCAAAAGACAGCGATGGTCCATACGCTCGATCTCATAAGGGATATTGCCGCCGAGATTATGGATATGAATCATCGCATCGGGATACTCATCGAGAATATCGGTCATGCAGAGGGTGACCATATCTGCCGACAGGCTTTGTTGCATATCGATGGTGCCCATGCGCCGGGCAAAGTTATCGGTGCCGGGCGGCGTCCTCGGCCAGGTGTCGCCGGGCGTCGGCCCCCAATGAATGAACAGCATTGCCTTGTGCGCATTGGCGGCAGCTAAAAGCGGCCGGTAGGCCTCCGCATCGGGCCGCGTGAGGAAGGCGTTGCCGGGAACAACGCCGCCGACGATGCCGGGAAGGTCAATGGCCCGCTCAAACTCGGCCACCGCCGCATCCATATCGGCTTGCGGCAGCGACGCATAGGCGGCGAAGCGGCCTGCGTTGGCGGCGCAAATCTCCGATACATGATCATTGTAGATGCGGCAAAGCGGTACGGATTCTTCTGCCGGCAAACGCTCGATCCATTGGTGCATGCCAAACAGGGACAGCACGCCCGTGCTCACCCCCTGGCGATCCATTTCGGCGAGGCGGGTTTCAACATCGTCAAATACCTCGGAGATCGGCTGGGAGCCATGGTTGGTGCGCAAAACTTCAACGCCGTCTTCATTGGTTTCGATCAGCGGTGGCGCGGTGCGCTCGCGAAACGCCTGGATCAATGCGGGCGGGTTCCAATGGGCGTGCATGTCGATGGTCATCATGGCTCTCCCTGTCGATTTCGTTTTCGAGCCCAAGTTTGGGCCAAGCGGGCCAGCGGGTCAACGCATTCAAGGCGCGAACGGGATTGATAAGCCCGCCTGTTTTGGGATAATGGGGGAAGCGGTTATGGGAGGTAAGCCATGAATATCACCGGAATTCAGAAGATTATTTACGGGGTCGAGGATTTGGATGCCGCCGCCCGCTTCCACACCAATTGGGGGTTGGCGCCGGGGCGCCGGGACGAGACAAGCGCCGAATTCAGCCTCGGCGATGGCAGCAGCCTCGCCTTGCGCCGCGCCGATGATGCAAGTTTACCGCCCAACCATGTGAATTGGCTGCATTTCGGCGCCTCCACGGCGCGCGAAGTGATCTGGGCCGCCGCAGATCAAGCAACGCTGAATGCCATCGGAACCGAGCTATCCAAGGACCGCGATATCACCGAGGACGCCGATGGCGCCCTCCACACTACCGATGATCAGGGCTATCACATCGGCTTTGCCGTCTCGTCCATCCAGGACCAGCATCTGAATTTGCCGGAAATTAACACTGTCGGCACCACCGGGCGCTGGAACAAGCCCGCCGAAGCCGCGCTTCGCCGCCGCATCCACCCGTTGCGTTATGTGCATGTGGTCTATTGGGTGCCGGGCGATACGGTCGATGCCATCCGCTTTTATACGAACCGGCTGGGTTTCGTGATCACCGATGATATGACCGTCGGCGGCGCTTTCATGCGTGCCGCCGGCAGCCGCGATCACCACAATCTGTTCCTGCAAAAAAGCAATGAGGGCTTTTACGGCTTCCAACACGTTGCCTATGAGGTCAAGGATCTGGACGAGGTCGGCATGCTTGGCGAGTATATGGAGAACGCCGGCTGGCAGACCAATGTGGGCCCCATCCGCCACAACATCTGTTCCAGCTTTTCTTGGTACATGTGGAACCCGGCGGGCGGCTGTGTCGAGGTGTTATCGGACATCGATCATTGCGGCGACGATTGGGAAGTGCGGAAGATCAACCCTCGCGATCCTGGTTTTTACGGCCATTCCTGGTCGGCCCGGCCCGAACATAGGGGCGTCCGCCCGGCGCAATGGATCGAAGATTAGCCTTCCCCGTTTGACCGAAATCAAGGCCAAGACCGTCTGAATTGACCATTTTCCCCTATTGCAAAATTTCTATAGCGGGGAACGCTCAATGAATATGGTGAATGTGGAAGTTACCGTCGGCGCCGACGATCATGTGGAAACGCGGGATCTGCCGCTCCTGGATCTGGCGCCCTATTTTGCCGCCGAGCAGGGCGCCAAGGAGGCCTTGGCCGCCGAGTTGCGGGTCGCCGCCGAAGAGGTCGGCTTCCTGGCGCTCATAAATCACGGGCTCGATTGGTCCGTGATCGAAGGCGCCATTGCCGAGAACAAGCGCTTCCATGCGCTGCCCATGGAGGCCAAGCTGGCGATGGCGGTAAACCAGAACCAGCGCGGCTATATCAAGCCGAAAGCGACCATGATCAAGCATTCCACCTATCACGATCACACGGTGATGGATAACAACGAAACCACCGTGTTCGCGACCGATTTTGCGGCCGATCATCCAGGCGTAGTGGCTAATAAGCAGTTCTATGGACAGAACCAGTGGCCCGATGATTTGCCGGGGTTTCGCGAAACCGTGCAAGATTATATGGCAGCCATGGAGGCACTCGGCAAAAGCCTGTTGCCGCTCTGGGCCCTGGCACTGGACCTGCCGGAAAATTATTTCGCGCCATTTTTTAAAGACAATTACACCTATTACCGGATGGCCCATTATCCGCCGCGGGACAAACCGGAGGCCAACGAATATGCCCTCGGCGCCCATGCGGATACCGGCTTCATGACCCTGCTGCCGTCGCCCGACGTGAAGGGGTTAGAAATCATGGACAAAAGCGGCGTCTGGTTCCGCCCGACCCGGGTGGACGGCGTCATCCACGTCAATATCGGCCAGTTTCTGGAGCGCTGGTCGAACGAGCGCTTCATGGCGACGCCGCACCGGGTGCTAGTGCCCACCGAAGACCGCTACACCACGCCGGTGTTCGTCAACCCGGACCTGGAGCCGGTGGTCGAATGCCTGCCCACCTGTACCAGCGAAGACAATCCACCCAAATACGCGCCCGAAAGCTATTGGGATTTCTTCAAATGGTATATGGCCAACTCCTACCCCCACTATGACGGCTTTCACGCTCCCTGAGCTTTGCATTCCACTGCCGAAGGCAATAGCATCAGCCATCGGTTAAGGGACGCAAAAATATAAAGGGGGGCCTAAATCATGGCGACACTAGATTTCGCGTTTTGGAGCGCGGTCGGCGGTTATGCCGATCAAGAAGGCGAGATGGCCGATATCTACGATGCCCATATCGCCCAGGTGCAGATGCTCGAAGAGCTGGGCTGGCATTCCTATTTTGTGATCGAGCATCAGAACTCGCCGATGATCGGGCGCATCACGGCCCCGACAGTGTTCCTGACCGCCGTCGCCCGCGCCACGTCGCGCATTCGCATCGGCGCCATGATGTGGCAGTTGCCGTTCTATCACCCCATGCGCCTGGCCCAGGAAGTCGCCATGCTCGATCATCTGTCCCGGGGCCGAGTTGAGTTTGGCACCGGCATCGGCGTGCACGAACACGAGTTTATTCGCTGGGGCGTCAATTTCTACGAGCGCGCCGCCCTATCCGAAGAAGTGCTGGACCTGGTGAAGCGCGCCTGGACCGAGGATGAGGTCACCCACAATGGCAAATATTTCACCTTTGACGAGGCTTTGCCGAAACCGAAGCCGTTCCAAAAACCCTATCCGCCGATCTGGGCGGCGGTGCATTCGGACCCGGCCATCGAGTTTGCCGCGCGCAACAATTACCACGTGGCGCAGAATTTGGATGTGGACGACGTGGTCGCCGAAAAATTCGATCTGTACCGCAAGAAATGGACGGAAGCAAAACACGAAGGCTCGATGCCGCGCGTGTTCCTGATGCGTCAAGTGCATGTGGCGGAGACGGACGAAAAAGCCCACGAAGAAGCGCGCCAGTTCATCGCCAGCCGCGAAGGCGGCGCCGTGCCGGTAGGCGGCGGCCCGGTGGGCAATACGCGCATCGGCTGGGGCTCGCACCCGCGCGGCATGGGTTCCGATTCCGAACGCTTCGACGACAAGCGCCGGGGCGAGGTGATGGTGAGCGCCCGAGAAAGCTATGAATTTAATCTGGAACAGGGCCTGGCCATAGTCGGCAGCCCGGAAACGGTGATCAAGAAATTGCAGGAAGGCCAGGCAAAGATCGGCTACGACATCTTCTGCACCAACCACGACATCGGCAAAATGCCGTCGGACATGGTCAACAATTCGATCCAGCTATTCGGCAAGGAAGTTATCCCGGCGTTCGAGGGGACGCTGGGATCCGGTACCGCCAAAGTCGCCTAATCTTCGTACACCAGCTTGATGCGCCCGGTGGACTTGGCGAGGCTGACGCCTTTCACCCATTGCTCCGAATAGGGGGTCGAGGGGCGAAAGCCGTCGCGCATCAGCCACAAACGCCACAGCACGCGCTTGCGCTCCAGTTCGGGCCAATCTTCGAAGGCAGTGCGTGTATGCAGGATCGTGTAATTATTGACGAACTGAATGTCGCCGCGCTCCAATTCCATTTCCGCGTGCAGGTCTTCGGCCACCTGCTCCATGGTGCGTAGCGCCTCAAGCTGCTCTCGGGTCATATCCGGCGCCTCCGCAAGGTCGTGGCCCTTTTCCATGTGCTTGGGCCCGAACGACGTGCACAAAACATCGCCGAGGAAATTGAATACCGGGCTTTCGTAGTAATTGGCCTCGCCGTCGTCTTTTTCCGAATGCTTGGTCCAGCAAAAGGGCCGACACAGTACCGCCACCAAATCTGGGTGATCGCGTAACAGTTGGTTATAGACTGCGATCGAACTGGAGATCTTGGAGCGGCCCCCCGACTTTGCGGTGTTGATACACAGCAGCGTCACGATGTCGGTCTGGTCGCAATGGTAATCCAAGGTGGCACTGGTCTGGTAACCGCGGTGTTTGGGGTCCAGGTAGTCTTTGCCGGCGTCCATGACATGTCCCATCATGTCGCCTTCTGGGTTATTGGACATGGCCTCGCCCATATGCCGCCCCATTCCCCAATAGATGATCGCCGCTTCCAACGGCGACAAATCGTCCATCGGCAGACCCCGATAGAGGGCGAGGCCAAGACCATCCTTGACCTGGGCGGTGATGGCTTGCAATCGGTCGGCGAACGGGCCGAGATCAAAATCCGCGCGGGTGGTGGTAAGGAGACGGCCCGCATCATCGCCCAGGCGCTTGGCGAATTTTCGCGCCATATCCACCAAATGCGTTGTCTCGCTGGAATCAGCGACATACATCCAATCGGCGCGC
Source organism: Rhodospirillaceae bacterium (assembly GCA_018674495.1). GTDB lineage: Bacteria > Pseudomonadota > Alphaproteobacteria > Rhodospirillales > UBA2165. The sequence goes on from JABHAA010000103.1 coordinate 23,262, forward strand.
GCCATCAGGTCATTGCCGTGCCAATTGGCCGGATCGACTACCGGTTTACCCGGTCTGGCTGCCTCGCGTACGGGATTCATGCCATCCATTTCACACTCTCCTTCGCAATTCGAATCAATTCAATTTTGACGCCGCCTGCGCGATTGCGCCAAAAATTGCCGACACCAATTTCGTATGAGTTCTTATGTTATCGTATGAATTCACACGAGTCAACAAAGATGGTATAGTGAGCTCGGCCGGCTACAACTGAACAAGAGGGTCTTGCAGATGACTGACACCACCCACGCCACCCACTCCGATGGCACGATGGACCGCCTAATGCGCCGGCCCGGCTATGTCTTCCGGCGCTGTGCCCAGTCGGCGGGCGGGATATTCGAGCGCGCCTGCCGTGATCTGGCTCTGACCCGGGGCCAATATGATGTCCTCTTTGTGATCGCCAATGAACAGAGCATCGCGCAGGACCGGCTGGCGCAAATGCTGGGCCTGGACCGTTCCACCACTGGCGTCCTTGCTACCAACCTGGAACGCAAGGGGCTGATCGCCCGCAATATAAAGCCAAGTGACCGCCGGAAACTGACCTTGAACCTGACCGAGGCAGGAAAAATTGCGTTCGAGACCGCATCGCCGGCTGCCGAACAAGCGCGCGAACAAGTTTTGGCCACCCTGTCGCCAGAAGAACAGGATCAGCTATTCGCCCTACTGCGCCGGATCATCGACGCCCCGGCTACGCCGACCACAGAATAGGGCGAAGATTATCGCCATCATTCCGGTTGGCTCCGTTCCCCACGGCAAGGTTCCCGTTCACCTATCAACCAGAGGCACCGCCTCGCACCAGATCAATCAGCGCTGCCGCGTCATCCGGCGGTGCGTCGCCGCGCCAGGCGACGTGGCCGTCGGGGCGGACGAGGACCAGGTCGCGCTCGTAAACCGCACGGACCCGATTATCGGGCGCATGAAACACCTCCAACGGCACGCCGGCCGCACCCGCCGCCGCCGCCAGTTCATCGCCCGCCGGCGGGTTGCTCCCCAAACGCAATAACGTAAAGCCGCGCCCGAAATGATCGAATAGGGCCGTGCCATCATCCAGATAGAAGCTGGGGGCGCGGGCGCCGGGCTGGCTGGTTGGGATGTAGCGCACCGGATCGCTGTCCGCCGGCGGCGCATCGTCGGCGGCGATGATGGGCGAGGCGTAGCGGTAGCCAAACTCGATGCCCAGGCTTTCGTTTTCGGCGCCATGCAGATTCACCATGGCGCGCCCCACTTCGGCCCGGTGGGCGTCCCCCGCTGGTCCGGGCTGGCGATATTCGGGCCCGCACATTTTCCGCCATTGCGCCGAGTTCAGCGCATGAAAGAGCGAGCGCTCCCGGTTGCGTATCCCTACAGGGCGCCGCTCGGCATCGTAAGAGGCCAGCAGGCCCGGCCCGCCCCAGCCAGCCAATGTGGCGCCCAGCTTCCAGCCCAAATCGAAGGCGTCGCCGACGCCGGTGTTCATCCCATAGCCGCCGGTGGGCACATATTGATGGGCCGCGTCGCCGGCCAAAAAAACGCGACCGCTTGGTATGGCGTAACCATCAGCGATCAGCGCCCGCGCCGTCCAGGTGGAGCGCAGGATGACCTCGTAATCGAAATCCCGGCCGGCCAGATCGCGAAGCACCGCGTCCACATCCACGTCTTCTTCGGCCATACCCGGCCAAAGGATATATTGATAGGTCCAGATTTCCTTATCGTCCTGGGCGATGACAGTGCCCTTCTCGCCATTGTAATAGTGCCAAGCCTGACCCAGATGCTGGATCACGTCGAGGGCGGTGGAGCGGAAATGAATTTGATGGGCCTGGCGCACGGCGGCATCGCCCGATAGCCCGATGCCCAATCCCTTGCGGGTCACGCTGGACGCGCCGTCACAGCCCGCAAGATACAGACAGCGGACGGCTTCCTCAGCCCCGCCGACGCTTTCGGCAATGGTAGCAGTCACGCCGCCAGCATCTTCTGCAAAGCCAGTGAGCGCCCAGCCGAAGCGCACGTCTATGTTGGGATCGGCGTCGGCCTTGGCCTTTAAAAACGGCTCCAACAGAACCTGGCTAAGGCGGAGGTTGGGCTCCAACGGCTGGGCGCCATCGTTGATGTCCCGGAAGCGTCGGCGTTGTTCGGCAGGTGGTGCGTATGGAACGCGGGCCACTTCTTGCCCTGTGAACGCGGTCATGAAGACCACGTCGTGATTGTTTTCGTCCGGGCAGCCGAGGGCGCGCACCGGCCCCGCCAGACCAGCTAAGCGAAACAATTCCATGGAGCGCCCGTTGGTCACGTCCATTTTGGGAAACTCGGTGGTATCGGCGCGCTCTTCGATGAGCATGCTGCGCTGGCCGTACCAGCTCAAGACTTGTGCCAACCACAACCCCACCGGACCGCCGCCGGCGATCAGGACCGGTGTGTCTATGGATGGATCGGGCCCCGCTTGCATTCGCCAATATCCTTGTGGCCGCTAATCTCAAATCCGGAATTAAACATCATTGCGCCAGCGAGCAACAGCATCTTAATAAAATCACAGCCGGTGCCCTTTGATTGTTGGCGACATTCAAATAAAATCTTCGATTTTGGGAGATTCCCTACTAGGAAAGCTTGCTTTGTGTTCCTACATTGTAGATTGGATTGTATCTAAAAAAGATATGAGGCATTACGATTCGACTGTGTGTCTAGCCGCCGGATAAAAAATTGACCGGCGGTAATTGGGGGAGCGGAGTACAGCTTTACATGAATAAGGGTGCTTTGATCATCGTCGGCGTATTTTGCGCCTTGGCACTTGGTTTCGTCGGTCAGTCTGTCCAGGCTCAGACGACACCGGGCAAGCTGGCGGGCGTCATATTTTCAGCGGAGGAGCGGGCCTGGCTTTCCGCCCATCAGGTGATCCGCATCGGCATCAATGAAAATTGGCCGCCCATGGACTATGTGGACCAGAAAGGGCAGCCACGGGGAATCGGCACTGCCTTTATCCTGGCGATCGGCAAACGGCTGCCGTCAAAAATCGAAATTGTTCCGGGACCGTGGAACAAAATTTACGACGATGTGGCGGGAAGGCGGCTGGACGCGCTGACCGGTATTACGCCGCGCCTCGACCGCCGCCCGCTATTCAATTTCACCGATCCCTATGTTGCCATCCCCCACGTCATATTCACCCGCGCCGATTCGTCCTATGTTTCCGGCATCGTCGATCTGGCGGAAAAATCTGTCGCCATCGAAAGCGGCTTCTTCCTTGCCGGCGTATTGAAGGAGAGCTATCCGTCGGTGCGGGTGCTGGAATATCCATCGACCTTAGCGGCCTTGAATGCGGTGTCGGAAGGTAAGGCCAACGCCTACGTTGGCAACCGTGTCGTGGCGTTGAATTTGATCCAATCCGAATTGTTGCTGAATCTGCGCGAACAATCGGCGATCAGAGAGACCAGTTCCATCAATGCCATCGGCGTGCGCAAGGATTGGCCACTTCTGCGCAGTATATTGCAGAAGGCGCTAACCCAAATTCCGGAATTCGAACGCAACGCTATCCTCGGCCCATGGGGCGAAAGGCTGGTCGAAGCCGCCAACATTCAAATTTCCGAAAGATACAGCGCTTGGCTGGCCGAGCATCCTATCATTCGCTTGGCCACCGGCGCCGGCACCCCGCCTCTGGAAATGGCCAACGAGACAGGTTCGATCATTGGCATCGCCGACGACTTCCTGCGGGCCGTAAATAAAACACTAAATTTTCGAATTGAAACTAAAGTGATACCCGATGCGGAGCAGTTGAAAGCGGACTTAAATGCACGCAATACCGATCTCGTACCGCTTGTGATCAATGAGAAGGCGCCTAACGGATTAGTCGCGACGGATCCGTTCATCAATTATCCCTTGGTCGTGTTAACAGCCAATGATACGCGGGCTATTGCGGACTTGGCTGATTTGCGCGGCCGCAAGGTCGGCATCCTGGCGCGCTACCGGATGGCAGAGGTACTGAAAAGAAACAATCCTGGCATCACTTTTGTTCCGATCGACAACATCGGGGACGCCTTGACCAGGCTAAAGAATGAACGCCTTGACGCATATTTGGATAGTGTTCCGTCTATTGCCCATGCGACGCGCATACGCGGCCAAAATGACTTCCGCATCGCTGCGCCGACCCGGCACGAAATCAGGCTGTCCTTTGGCGTGCGCGACGATTGGCCGGAACTGGTGGAGATTATGAACCAGGTGATCGGGCGTTTCACCGAACTTGACCGCAGCGCCATCACACAAAGCTGGGTGAACACCCGAATTCGGAAACAAGTCGATTGGATTTTCATTTGGCGGATTGTCGGTCTGGTTCTCGCGATATCGGCGACCATCGTCGCCGTGTTTATGTATTCCAACCGACGCCTGTCGGCGGAGGTAAGAGAGCGCCGGCGCGCCGAGAACGCCTTGCAGAGAAGCCAGAGCCTTTTACGCCATCATATTGACAATACGCCGTTGGCAGCGGTCACGCTGGATGCGGATTACCGCATTACCGATTGGAATTCGGCGGCTCAATCCCTGTTCGGATATGCGCGCGAGGAAGCCATGGGCCGTTCTCTAGCGCAATTAATCTCCGGAAAAAGCGGCAATGGCGCCGCGCCCGAGGATGGCCCCCCAGCGCCCGGCGACGAACGGAACATCCGTGAACACACCACCAAGGACGGGAGGCAAATATTTTGTGAGTGGCATGAAACGCCGCTGCGCGATGGTGGCGGCAGATTGATCGGCGCCGCCGCCCTGATCGAGGATATCACCGCGAAGCTCGAGGTTCAGCAAGCGATGCTCAAATCCAAGGAAGCGGCGGAAGAGGCGTCGATATTAAAAGACCGCTTCGTGTCCTTGGTCGCGCACGATATCCGCAGTCCCCTCGGCACGATCCAGGGGTTTGCCGAATTGATTGTCATGTCCGATCAGTTGGACGCGGCGCGCGAAAAGTTGGTGGAATGGGGGCAATCTATTTTCACCCAAACGCGGGCGTTGGTCGATTTAACGACCGAGCTTCTCGATATTGGGCGTTTGCAGACCGGTATTTTACAACCCGAATTGAAGTTCCTGGATGGGTATTTTGCCATTGAAGACGTGCTGGGACGTGTCGCCACCATGGCAGAAGCCAAGGGCGTTGAGATTTTGAATGACGTGCCCGAAGGGACCCGCGTGTATGCAGATACGGTCCTCTTTCAGCAGGTCGTCCAAAATCTTTTGACCAATGCGGTTAAATTTAGTCATGCAAATTCTAAAGTACGCGTTGCCGTCCCCGACGGCGAACCGACAACCATAGCCGTTACCGATCAGGGCGTTGGCATTCCAGAGGATTTGGCGGAAACTTTGTTCATGATTGAGGAGAAAACCTCCACCCAAGGGACATCCGGTGAATTGGGAACCGGTTTCGGTCTACCAATTAGCCATCAAATTATCCAAGCGCATGGCGGTGAATTGTCCTTCGACAGCGTGGAGGGAGTGGGTTCTAGTTTCCAAATCCGCCTGCCTGCCGTCCAGCCACGTATTCTGCTGGTGGATGACGACCCGGATATCGGCAGTTTCGTGGAATTATATTTGGGCGCCGCCGACATTTCGGTAGATATTGCGGCAAATGGCCTGGAAGCCTTGGATCGTCTCAGCACAGGCGAGCTGCCCCATTTGGTGATTTCCGACATAATGATGCCGGAACTCAACGGGTTCGAGCTGTTGGAGCGGATGAAAGCCAACGAGAGTTGGAACAACCTGCCAGTAATCATACTGACTGGAACTCGCGATTCGGCTGCCCGCGACCGATGCTTGCACATGGGTGCCGACGATTTTGTCCGCAAGCCTATCGATCCCGAGGATTTAATGTCCCGCGTGTACCGCTTCATTTCGTAGACGGGACCAAAGTGAAATGGTATTGGCTTGGCGAAGCTGCTGTCATTCACCCCTAAGGACCCAGCCATGGCCGATACCCGCTACCGGGCCGAAAAAGCATACAACAACCGGGAATTCATGAACTCGCGCGAAGGCCGCGCCTTGCGCATCCACGCCGAATATATGGAGCCCGAATCCCGCTTCGAAAAATTTGGCGTCCAGGATACCATCGTGTTTTTCGGCTCGGCGCGATTCAAATCCAGGCGCCAGGCGCAGGTGGCCCTGAAGGAGGCTCGGGGATCAGGCATTGATGTAGAAGCGGCGGAAAAGGCGCTGGCCATGTCGCGCTATTACGAAGATGCCCGCGCCCTTGCCAAAAAACTGACCCATTGGTCCAAGGACTTAAATGGCGGCGATGACCGCCGTTTCGTGGTTTGCACCGGCGGCGGGCCGGGCATTATGGAGGCCGCCAACCGGGGCGCCTCGGAGGCCAAGGGGCTCAATATCGGGCTTAATATTTCGATCCCACACGAGCAGCACGACAACCCCTACATCACTCGCCACTTGAGCTTCGAGTTCCATTATTTCTTCATGCGCAAGTTCTGGTTTGCCTATATGGCCAAGGCGATCATCGTCTTTCCAGGCGGCTTCGGAACCCTCGACGAATTGTTCGAAGTGGTAACGCTAATGCAAACTGGCAAGCTGACCCGGCCCATCAAGATCGTGCTCTACGGCGCCGATTACTGGCAAAAGGTGGTCAATTTCGAAGCCCTCGCCGAGTTCGGCACCATCAACAAGGCCGATATCGAACTGATGACGGTAACCGATAGCGTCGACGAAGCCTTCGAAAATATCACCAACTATCTGGCCGGCGGCGCCCTTCATGAGCCCGGCGGCGCGCTTTAGGAAGATTGCTTTAATTCGTGACATATGTGGACGCCCCCCTTTGTGCAAGGATGATATTTGTATCCGGTGTTGATTGCGTGCAGTCATATGTCCGGCCTGTTTGCGCGGTACATTTGACCGCTGGCCCTGATGGTCACCGCGACCACAAATC
>JABHAA010000116.1 GCA_018674495.1 Rhodospirillaceae bacterium
CAACGCCATCGCCGGCAAGGTCAAATTATCCCAAAACCGCACCGATGCCGACCGCGCTGGCGTCATCGCCGAACTGAAAGCCTCCAAATCCGCCGGCGATCAGGAACTGGCCGCCGCCATGCAATCGGCCATGCCTGAACCTTGATAGCTGTTCCCCTCTATCAGAGACGGTGCTATCATTTTTTCTCGGAAATTTGTGATTAAACCTGAAATCCCCAGCCGGAGGCGGATATGGCGGGCTTTCTCAACGCATTAAAAAGTTCCTACGCAACCCAGATGCAGCGCCATCAAAACAAGGCGTTTCTGAACGCCACCATGGCGGCCTGCGCGCTGGTGGCCACAGCCGATGGCCGCGTTACATTTTCGGAAACGGTACGCGTCGATCAAATCGTCGAAACCCTGGAACAATTGCGGGCGTTTGATCCGGTGGAGGCTGCCGATCTTTTCCGCGATTTCTGCGACGCGGTGCTGGATAATCCGAAAGAAGGCCACAACAAGCTGGCGACCATATTGGAAAACATGCGCGGTAATCAGGAAACCGCCGAATTGCTCATCCGCATCTGCCTCGCGGTGACCGAAGCGGACGGCAAATCCAGTCTCGTCGATCAAATCGAGATCGTCTCATTGTGCAGCCTGTTGGAGTTGGATCCGGCCCATTTCGGGCTCTACCGGGGGCAAATGATTGATGAGCTGGGCAAGGACGGCGCCGCACCCGTCTGAAACCCCCGCCGCTAAGACTGCTCTTTACAGCGGCATCAACGATGCCTAAGTAGCGGTAATCCAAACCCCAACAAGGCCGCTACCAGCTCAAATGCCCGAAGGACCCTTATTCGATTACCGCGCGCGCGTCGCTGGCGGGGCGTTGAAACCCGATCCGGCGCAAGAGCTGTTGGCGGAAAAGCTGCAAAGCCTGCACCGGGCGCTGGCCGGCTATACGCCAACGGCGGGTGGTGCCGGCTGGAAGGAACGCTTTGGGCTGGCGCGTCGCCGGGAAGACGCGCCCCTCGGGCTCTATATCTATGGCGGTGTCGGCGGCGGCAAATCCATGCTCATGGATCTGTTTTACGAAAGCGTTGCCGTTGCCCATAAGCGGCGCGTCCATTTTCACGAGTTTCTGCAGGACGTACATGGCCGCTTCGGCAAATTCCGCGCCGCAAAGTCCGCCGGTGATGCGGGTGATCCCATCCCCAGCGTCGCCGATCAGATCGCCGCAGAGGCCTGGCTGCTCTGTTTCGACGAATTACAGGTTGCCAACATTGTCGATGCGATGATCCTCGGCCGCCTGTTCGAAGCCTTGTTCGAGCGCGGCGTGGTCATGGTAGCCACCTCCAACCGGCCACCGCATGATCTCTACAAAGACGGATTGCAGCGGGAAAAATTTCTGCCCTTCATCGATCTCATATCGGAAAAACTGGATATCCTACAGCTCGCCAGCGGCGCCGATTACCGCCTGCAACGGATGCGCAACATGCGCGTTTATTGCCAGCCCGCCGATGACGCCGCCGCCGCCGCCCTTACCGAATATTTCGCCGAGCTGACCGGCGGCCACGCACCGGTTGTGGAAAACGTCGAAGTGAAGGGCCGCGTTCATGCCGTGCCGGCAGCGGGCGGCGTGGCGCGCATGGATTTTGCCGATTTGTGCCAAAAACCGCTGGGCGCCGCCGATTATCTGGAACTGGCGGAACGCTACCACACGCTGATATTGGACTGCATTCCGGAGATGGGCGATACTAAAGCCGCCGCCGCGCGCCGTTTCGTCACCCTCATCGACGCCTTGTACGAGAACAAGGTCAAACTGATCTGCTCCGCCGATGCGCCGCCGGAGCGATTGTATGTGGACGGCGAGGGCGCCTTCGAGTTCGAACGCTTGGTCTCCCGCCTGATGGAGATGCAGTCTGTCGAATACCTTGCCCTCGCCCACGGACGTGTGGAGTAGAGGAATATCACCCGCCGGCATTGAAATCATCGACTTTCGTTATCATCTATTTCAGAGACGATGACGAGCGGATAGTTTTGGAATTATTCAATGATCAAAGGTGGTTAGGGGTATCCGCACTTGCCCTCGTTAACGATTTGCGTTAGGTAGCGAAGCATGATGGGCTAGCAGCGCCACCGGAATCTTGAGCGCGCGTGCAATCAAAGTCCAATAATGAAGAAACCGATACGAAAGGGATTACCATGGCGAGGAACAAGATCGCGCTGATCGGCGCAGGGAACATCGGCGGAACGCTAGCCCATTTGGCTGGGCTCAAGGAGCTTGGCGACGTGGTCCTGTTTGACGTGGTCAAGGATCTGCCCCAAGGCAAGGCTCTCGATCTCCAACAAGGCGGGCCCATCGAAGGCTTCAATGCCGAGATCGTTGGCGCCAATTCTTATACCGGTATCCGCGGTGCCGACGTGATCATCGTTACCGCCGGCGTCGCCCGCAAGCCCGGCATGAGCCGCGACGATCTGATCGGCATCAATACCAGCGTCATGCAATCGGTCGGCGAAGGCATCAAGAAATACGCCCCCGACGCCTTTGTTATCTGCATCACCAATCCGTTGGACGTGATGGTTGGCGTTTTGCGCGATGCCTGCGGGTTGCCCCACAACCGGGTGGTTGGCATGGCTGGCGTGTTGGATTCAGCCCGCTTCCGTACTTTCCTCGCCGAAGAAATGAATGTCTCGGTCGAAGACGTGACAGCTTTTGTGCTCGGCGGTCATGGGGATACCATGGTGCCGCTGGCCCGCTATTCGACCGTGGCCGGCATTCCGCTGCCCGATCTGGTACGCATGAAATGGATCACCCAGAAAAAATTGGACCAGATTATCCAGCGTACCCGCGACGGCGGCGCCGAGATTGTCGGGCTCCTCAAAACCGGCTCGGCCTTTTACGCACCGGCCAGCGCCGCAATCTCGATGGCCGAAGCGTACTTGAAAGATAAAAAGCGGGTGATGCCCTGTGCCGCTTATCTGCGCGGTGAATATGGGATCAAAGGGCTCTATGTAGGCGTGCCGGTTGTGATTGGCGCCAAGGGCGTCGAGCGCATTGTCGAGATCAAGTTGAATCCTGCGGAAAAGGCGGCCTTCAACAAATCGGTACGCGCCGTCAAAAAGATGATTGCGGAAAGTAAGGATATTCTAAAAAAGGCAGCCGCCACGCGCAAAAAGTAGCTGGGAAAATTTTCCGCTTTGAGCGTTTTCTTGAATAGGAACAGGTCAATCCGATGAACATTCACGAATATCAGGCGAAGCAGTTATTGGCGAAATACGGTGTTGCCATCGTCCGGGGCGGCGTCGCCTATACGGCGCCCGAGGCGGAAAACATCGCCAAAGACCTGGGCGGCCCGGTCTGGATGGTCAAATCGCAAATCCATGCGGGCGGCCGCGGCAAGGGAAAATTCAAGGAATCCTCGGCCGGTGATGCCGGCGGCGTGCGTCTGGTTAAATCCACCGAAGACGTGCGCCAAGCCGCCGATCAAATGCTTGGCGCCACCCTGGTCACCCATCAGACCGGCGAGGCCGGCAAAGAAGTAAAGCGAGTCTATATCGAAGACGGCTGTGATATCGCCCGTGAATTATATTTGAGCCTGCTGGTCGACCGGGAAACGTCCCGCGTCACGGTAATCGCATCCTCCGAGGGCGGTATGGATATCGAAGAGGTGGCCGCCAAAACACCAGAAAAAATCATGACCGTGGACATCGATCCCTTAACCGGCATGCAAGGCTACCACGCCAGGCGTATCGCCTTCGGCCTCGGCCTGGAGGGCGATCAGGTGCGTTCGGCGGTCAAGTTTCTGACGTCCATGTACCGCGCCTTCACCGATATGGATGCGTCTCTGGTTGAGATCAATCCCATGGTGGTGACCGGCGCCGGCGAGGTTGTCGCCCTCGACGCCAAGATGAATTTCGACGACAACGCCTTGTTCCGTCACAAAGACGTGGACGAGATGCGCGACGAGGATGAACAGGACCCGGCCGAGTTGGAGGCCGAGCGGCACGATCTCAACTACATCAAGCTGGACGGCAATATCGGCTGCATGGTCAACGGCGCCGGGCTGGCCATGGCGACCATGGATATCATCAAGCTCTATGGTGGCGACCCAGCCAACTTCCTGGATGTGGGCGGCGGCGCTACCAAGGAACGAGTGACCACCGCCTTCAAATTGATCCTGTCCGACAGCAACGTGGAAGGCATTTTGGTGAATATCTTCGGCGGCATCATGCGCTGCGACGTGATCGCCGAGGGCGTCGTTGCGGCGGCGCGCGAAGTGTCCTTGAACGTGCCGCTGGTGGTGCGCCTGGAAGGCACCAATGTGGATCTGGGCAAGGAAATTCTGGCAAATTCCGGCCTGCCCATTGTTTCCGGTGATGATCTTGGCGACGCCGCCGAGAAAATTGTCGCCGCGGTTAAGGAGGCTGGCTGATATGTCCGTTCTTGTCGATAAAAACACCAAGGTAATTTGCCAGGGCTTTACCGGCTCCCAAGGCACCTTCCATTCCGAACAAGCCATCGCCTATGGCACCCAAATGGTCGGCGGCGTAACGCCGGGCAAGGGCGGCTCCACGCATCTGGATTTGCCGGTCTTCGACACCGTCGCCGATGCGGTCGAGATAACCGGCGCCAACGCTTCGGTCATCTATGTGCCGCCGCCGTTCGCTGCCGAGGCTATTTTGGAAGCCATCGATGCCGAGATAGAGATCGTCATCTGCATCACCGAAGGCATTCCGGTTCTGGACATGGTGCGCGTCAAGCGCGCCCTCAGCCATTCCGCCTCCCGGCTGGTCGGCCCCAACTGCCCCGGCGTGATCACCCCCGGCGAATGCAAGATCGGCATCATGCCCGGCCATATTCACCAGCGCGGGCGCATCGGCGTTGTGTCCAGATCGGGCACGCTGACATACGAAGCGGTTGGCCAGACAACCAAGGTCGGGCTTGGCCAGACAACCTGCATCGGCATCGGCGGCGATCCGGTCAACGGCACCAATTTCATCGATTGTTTGGAGATGTTTCTCGGCGATGACGAAACCGAGGGCATTATCATGATCGGCGAGATCGGCGGCTCGGCAGAAGAAGACGCTGCCCAGTTCTACAAGGATTCGAAGTCGGAAAAACCCATGGTCGGCTTCATCGCCGGCGTCACGGCGCCGCCAGGCCGGCGCATGGGTCATGCGGGCGCCATCATCGCCGGCGGCAAGGGCGGCGCTGGCGACAAGATGGAGGCCATGCGCTCCGCCGGTATCGATGTATCGGATTCGCCCGCTTCCCTCGGCGATACCATGCTCAAGGCGATGAACGGCTGATCCGGTAAGGTTGCGGGCGAACGAGACATGGCCAATTCCTCAGAATCTATATTTACCGGCGCCAACGGCGCCTACATTGCCGAGCTATATGAGCGGTTTCTGGATGATCCATCTTCGGTGGATGCCTCCTGGTCAAAATTGTTCGGCGACCTGGACGACGATGCAAGCACCGTAAAATCCGACGTCGCCGGCGCAAGCTGGGCGCGCTCGCGCACCTCCATCATCGGTAACGGCGATGGCGAAAGCGCGAGCGAAACCAAGGCGCCAGCCAAACCAGCCGCTGCCGCCTCCGATGGCGGTGATTTCACCAAGGCGGCACAGGCATCAGTGCGCGCCCGTATTCTCATCCGCTCGTTCCGGGTGCGCGGCCATCTCAACGCCGCTTTTGATCCTCTGGGGCTAGTCGGCGCCGGCTATCACAAGGATCTTGATTACAAGACCTATGGCTTCAGCGACGATGATCTCGACAAGGAAATATATCTCGACACCTACACCGCCATGGCCGGGCGCGAAAAGGCTACTTTGCGCGAGGTTTTGGAGATCATGCGCGCCACCTACTGCGCCTCCATCGGCGTCGAATATATGCATATCCAAGAGGTCGAGGAGCGCGCCTGGATACAAGAGCAAATGGAAGGCGTTGATTTCCGCGGCGGTTTTTCCGCCGATCTGAAGAAACGCATCTATAAAGATATGGTCGAGGCTGAGGGCTTCGAAAATTATCTTCAGGTCAAACATACGGGCACCAAGCGATTTGGCCTGGATGGCGGCGAAAGCATGATCCCGTGTATCGAGCGGATGCTGCGCACCGCCGCCTATTTGGGCATCGACGAAGTGGTAATCGGCATGCCGCACCGAGGCCGCCTGAACTTGCTGGCGCGCACCATGGGCAAACCCTATGTGGCCATCTTTTCTGAATTTCAGGGCAACTCGGCCCACCCCGACGACGTGCAGGGATCGGGCGATGTGAAATATCATTTGGGCGCGTCGGCCGACCGGGAATTCACCGAAGGCAATATGCACCTGTCGCTGACCGCCAATCCGTCACATTTGGAATGCGTCAATCCGGTAGTCCTGGGCAAGGTGCGCGCCAAGCAGGCCTTGCGCGGCGACGAGGCGCGCGAAAAAGTCATGGGGCTTTTGCTGCACGGTGACGCCGCCTTCGCCGGCCAGGGCATCGTGCCCGAAAGCCTCGATATGTCCCAGCTTCGCGGCTACCGGACCGGCGGCACCATTCATATCGTGGTCAACAATCAGATCGGCTTTACCACCAATCCGCAGCATTCACGCTCGACGCCGTACCCCACAGATATCGCCAAGGGCATGCAGGCGCCGATCTTCCACGTCAACGGCGATGATCCGGTGGCCGTCTGCCGGGTTGCCGACCTGGCCGTTCATTTCCGCCAGAAATTCAAACGCGATGTGGTCATCGACATGTTTTGCTATCGCCGGCACGGGCATAACGAGGGCGACGAGCCCATGTTTACCCAGCCGATCATGTACAAAACCATCGCCAAACACCCCCCGGCGCGCCAGATTTTGCGTGACCAGTTGATCGCCGAAGGCGCCATGACCGAAGCCGAGGCGACCAAAATTGAGGATGATTTCAAATCCCATCTGGACGCAGAGTTCGAGGCCGCCGCCAATTACAAATCCAACAAGGCCGATTGGCTCGAAGGCATTTGGGAAGGTCTGACCCATCTTGGCGAGGATGAGGAAAAGCGCGACGAGGTGACCGGCGTCGATCTGGAAACATTGAAGAACATCGGCCACTCCCTGGCGCGCGAGCCCGAGGGCATCAACACCAACAGAAAACTCCTGCGCCAGCTCAAGGCCAAGGGCGACATGATGGACAGCGGCGAAGGCCTCGATTGGGCCATGGGTGAGGCGCTGGCCTTTGGATCGTTGATGCTCGAAGGATACAAAGTGCGCCTCTCGGGCCAGGATTCCGGGCGCGGCACTTTTTCCCACCGCCATTGCGTAATCGTCGATCAAGATAACGAAAAACGCTATTATCCATTGAGTGAGATCCACCCTGACCAAGCCTCGTTCGAGGTCATGGACAGTCCCTTGTCGGAATTTGCCGTCGCCGGATTCGAATATGGCTATTCCCTGGCAGATCCGGAAACCCTAACTATTTGGGAAGCCCAGTTTGGCGACTTCGCCAACACCGCCCAGGTGATTTTCGATCAATTCCTGTCGTCGGGGGAATCCAAATGGCTGCGCCTTTGCGGCCTGGTGATGCTTTTGCCCCACGGCATGGAAGGCCAAGGTCCAGAGCATTCCTCAGCGCGGCTGGAACGGTTCCTGCAGCTTTGCGCTGAGGACAATATGCAAGTGGTCAATATCACCTCGCCGGCCAATTTTTTCCATGCCTTGCGGCGCCAGCAGGCGCGCAATTTCCGGAAACCCCTGGTGGTGATGTCACCGAAATCATTGCTGCGCCACAAGCTCAATATTTCTCCGCTGGAAGAGTTCGCACCGGGCACCCATTTTCGCCGGGTCTTGCGCGAAACCGACGATCTTGTTGCCGATACCAAGGTCAAACGCGTTGTCCTCTGTTCCGGCAAGGTCTATTTCGATCTTCTGGAAGAGCGCCGCGAGCGCGGTATCGACGATGTTGCTATCTTGCGTGTCGAGCAGCTTTACCCCTGGCCGCGCGACAACCTGACCCGGCAATTGTCCCGCTATAAGAACGCCGATGTTATTTGGTGCCAGGAAGAGCCCGCCAATATGGGCGCCTGGACCTTTGTTCTGCCACGCATAAACTATATTCTGGAAGCGTTGACCACGGGCAAAAAAGCACCTCGCCGCCCCTATTATGTGGGCCGCATCGCCTCCGCATCACCGGCGGCCGGCTCGCTCAAAATTCACAACGCCGAACAAGCGCAGCTTGTGGACCAGGCTTTGTCCTGGAAAGCCAAGGATCTGTTGCAGCCTTTTCAACGTCCACCCGATGAAGGCAATAGCTGAGGAATAAGGAATTCAATTATGGCCACTGAAATAACCGTCCCAACCCTCGGTGAATCCCTGAGCGAAGCCACCGTCGCCACTTGGCTAAAATCGGTCGGCGATGCGGTTCAAGCCGACGAGCCCATTTTGGAGTTGGAGACCGACAAGGTCACCATTGAAGTTAACGCGCCCGCTGGTGGCACCTTGACCCAGATTGCCGCCGAAGAAGGCGCCGAAGTTGTGGTTGGCGCGCTGCTCGGTGTTATCGGCGAAGGTGCCACCGCCACCAACGATGACGCAGCACCGGCGCCCGCCGCCGCGCCCGCCGCCGGCGGATCGGGCGACGCAGTCAACGTGGTGGTTCCGCAACTTGGCGAATCTATTGCCGAGGCTACCGTCGCCACCTGGTTCAAGGCGGTCGGCGATGCGGTTGCCGCCGACGAAGTGTTGGTCGAGCTGGAAACCGACAAAGTGACGTTGGAAGTCAATGCGCCCTCGGCGGGCACCTTGACCGCGATCAGCGCCGACACCGGTGCCGAAGTGGAAGTGGGTGCGCTGCTCGGTACCATTGGCGGCTCCGGCGCTGCCACCGCGCCCACCGCTGCCGCTGCCGCGCCTGCTGCCGCTGCCGCTTCCGGCGCGGCGCCCGCCGTATCACCGGCTGTGCGAAAATTGATCGAAGAAAACGGCCTCGACGCCGCCGCCGTCCCTGGCACCGGCAAGGACGGCCGCATCACCAAGGGCGATGTGCTTTCCTATCTCAAGAACCCACCTGCCGCTCCCGCTGCGGTGCCCGCGCCTGTTCCGGCCGCAGCGCCGGAAGCGGCGCAAACGCAGATACCGTCGCGCCCCGCCGGGCCGCGCGAGGAACGGGTGAAGATGACCCGCCTCCGCCAAGTGATCGCCGGGCGTCTGAAAGAAGCGCAGAACACGGCGGCCATGCTGACCACCTTCAACGAAGTGGATATGGGCGCCGTCATGGAAACCCGCGCCGCCTACCGGGACCGGTTCGAAAAGTCCCACGGCGTGCGGCTCGGTTTCATGAGCTATTTCGTCAAGGCATCTATTGTGGCGCTCAAGGATTTCCCTGCCGTCAATGCGGAAATCGACGGCACCGATCTCATCTATAAAAACCACTACGATGTTGGCGTTGCTGTCGGAACCGAAAATGGCCTCGTGGTTCCGGTGCTGCGCGATGCCGATCAGATGAGCTTTGCCGATGTGGAGAAAACCATCCGCGATTTCGGTGGCCGTGCCCGCGACGGCAAACTGACCATCGACGAGATGACCGGCGGCACCTTCACCATCACCAATGGCGGCATCTATGGCTCGATGCTATCGACGCCGATCCTCAACGCGCCCCAATCGGGCATCCTCGGCATGCACAATATTGTCGAGCGGCCCATGGTCGTGAACGGCGAGATCACCATCCGCCCGATCATGTATCTGGCGCTGTCTTATGATCACCGCATCGTCGATGGCCGCGAAGCGGTCAGCTTCCTGGTACGTATCAAGGAATGCATCGAAGATCCGCAGCGCATCATGCTGGATATGTAGGGCTCCACTTAATATCCGATAAGAAGAAGGACAAGTTCATGGCCGACAATAATTACGACGTAACCGTAATCGGCGGCGGGCCGGGAGGCTATGTGGCCGCCATCCGCGCCGCCCAGTTGGGGATGCGCGTCGCCCTCGTCGAAAAGCGGGCGACCCTTGGCGGCACCTGCCTCAATGTGGGCTGCATTCCATCCAAAGCCTTGCTGCATTCCTCGCACTTGTTCGAAGAAGCCGGGCACGGATTTGCCAACCACGGCATCAAGGCGGGCAAGCTGGAACTCAATCTCAAAGCCATGATGGCGCACAAGAATGGCGTCGTCGGCGACACCGTCAAGGGCGTCGATTACCTGATGAAAAAGAATAAGATCACGCGGCTTCTTGGCTCCGGCGCCATCGCCGGGCCGGGCTCGGTCACGGTAACACCCGAAAAGGGCAAAGCCGAAACCCTGACCACCAAGAACATCATCATCGCCACCGGCTCCGACGTGGCGCCTTTGGGCGGCGTTGATATTGATGAAAAGCAAATTGTTTCGTCCACCGGCGCGCTAAAATTATCCAAGGTTCCGAAGAAGATGATCGTCGTCGGCGCCGGTGTCATCGGCTTGGAGATGGGATCGGTCTGGCGCCGCCTCGGCGCCGAGGTGACGGTGGTTGAATTTTTGGGTGCCATCCTGCCCGGCATGGACGGCGAGGTCTGCAAGACCATGCAGAAAATCCTCGAAGGCCAGGGCATGACATTCAAACTGAACGCCAAGGTGACCGGCGCCAAAACCGCCAAAACCGGCGTAACCTTGGATGTTGAGCCGGTGGACGGCGGCGCCGCCGAAAAAATCAAGGCCGACGTGGTGCTGGTGGCCATTGGCCGGCGTCCCTATACGGACGGGCTCGGGCTCGAAACCGTCGGCATCGAATTGGAGCGCGGCTTCATTCCCGTCGACGGCAAATTGCAGACCAAGGCCGCCGGAATTTATGCCATCGGCGATGTGGTCGGCGGGCTGATGCTGGCCCACAAGGCCGAAGAAGAAGGCGTCAAGATCGCCGAGTTGCTGGCCGGCCAAGCCGGTCACGTCAATTATGATGCGATCCCGGGCATTGTCTATACGAGCCCTGAGGTCGCCGGGCTCGGCAAGACCGAAGAGCAATTGAAAGA
This sequence comes from Rhodospirillaceae bacterium, assembly GCA_018674495.1. GTDB lineage: Bacteria > Pseudomonadota > Alphaproteobacteria > Rhodospirillales > UBA2165. Next base: position 10,943 of record JABHAA010000116.1, read on the forward strand.
GGCCGGCGTCGCCTACAACACCGGCAAGTTTCCGTTTATGGCCAACGCCCGCGCCCGCGCCATGGACGCCACCGAAGGCTTCGTTAAAATCCTCGCCGACAAAGAGACCGACGAAGTGCTCGGCGTTCATATCGTCGGCGCCGCAGCCGGCGATTTGATCCAGGAATGCGTGGTTGCCATGGAATTCGGCGGCTCGGCGGAAGATATTGCGCGCACCTGCCACGGCCATCCGGGTCTGTCCGAAGTGGTCAAGGAAGCCGCCCTGGCGGTCGCCGGCCGCGCCCTTCATATGTAAATTATTTAAGGTTAGCCCTATGCTCACTCTCATGCCCGAAAGCGCGGGCGATCTGGTCTGTCTCAAGGCAGCCGGCAAGCTCACCGACGAAGAATACAAGGACATGATGCCGCGCCTGGAAGCGGTGATCGCCGAGCATGGCTCCTTGCGCCTTTATGCCGATCTGACCGAGTTCGACGGCTGGGACTGGCGCGCCGCCTGGGACGATGTGGCTTTCGGCATCAAGCATTGGAACGATGTTTCGAAAATCGCGCTGATCGGTGATGCCGCCTGGGAAGACCTGGCCGCCAAAATCGCCGATAAGATCACACCAGCAGACGTGCGCAATTTCGCCGCCGGTGAGACGGGCGAAGCGCTACAATGGGTACGCGAAGGTTAAGTTTTTTAAGAAACCAGCTGCTCGGGCTGTTTCTTCGGCTTCAGGCAGCCCCAGCCCTTGGTGTCATCGGGGCGGATGCCCAGATGGCGGGCGATGGCGGCTTCGTTGATCTGCTGCAAATGATCCAGCATCTTGCCTTTTTTGACCACGCCGCGCGTCGTTAGATCGGACCGGTAGGCGGCCTCGGTCGTCTTGCAGCCGCGATAGGCTTTCAAAAGCAGCCGCCATTCCGTGGCGCCGCCCTTTTCATAGCCCGCATTCAAGCAATTCACATAGGCGCTATGGGCCTTGGAATCAAATTTTGTGTCCTGGAACGGGGCGTTGTCCTGCAACAGCATGACCGCCGCGCCGATGCCGACGATGGCGCCGCCTAAATTGAACAAGGTGGCTTTCTTCATGGGCTCAATCCTTTGTTGCACCGATGCTAGCCCCATTTGCATTTTGCGGCAACGGAAAAGGCTTCAATCCTCGTCCTGCACCGGATTGGCGAGCACGCCTATCCCCGAGATTTCCATCTCTACTTGGTCGCCGGGCTTTAAGTAAATTCCTGCCTCCCGGCGCGGGCGGATGCCACCGGGCGAGCCGGTGGTGATGACGTCGCCCGGCTCCAAAGCAGTAAAGGTGGAGACGTAGGCGAGGATCTGGGCAATGGAAAATATCATGTCGCCCGTGGAGCCGTTCTGAATTTCTTCGCCGTTGATACGGTGCAAAATGGTGAGGGCGTGCGCGTCGGCAATCTCGTCGCGGCTCACCATCCAGGGCCCGAAAGCGCCGCAACTATCGAAGTTCTTGCCCGGCGATACGTTGCGGCTGGTGTGATCGGCCCAATCGGTAAGGGTGCCGTCATTAAGGATCGAATAGAAGGCGATATGGTCCATGGCCGTGTCTTCAGGTATGTGGCGCCCACCGGTACCGATGATCACCGCCAGCTCCGCCTCGCCATCGAAAAACTGGGATGCCTTGGGCCGGATCAACGGTTCCAGATGCCCGGCGTGGGAGCCGTGACGGCGCATGAAGATGCTCGGATGACCGGGAAAATTGGTGCCCATGTCCGCATAGGCGGAGCCGTAATTGCGGCCCACCGCCAAAACAGAATTGGCCCCTTTGACCGGCGGCAGATAGCGGATGTCGGCCAGGGCAAAATCGGCGGACGCATCGGTCAGCGCTTCCAGCTCGCCAAGCGCGCCGGCGGTTAGAACATCGGTAACGTCGCCGAATTTGGGCCTAAGCCGCGCACCCGCATCGACAACGCCGCCTTCGGTGACGACGCCATAGCTTTGGGTTCCCGCATGGATGAAGCGGACAATTTTCACTATTTACTCCCGCGCTCTCGGATGGGCATCCCGGTAAACCTCTGTCAGCCGGGCCGCGTCCACTTCGGTATAGCGCTGGGTGGAGGATAGAGAGGCGTGGCCGAGCAATTCCTGGATGGTGCGCAAATCACCGCCGCCGGCCAACAGGTGCGTTGCGAAACTATGGCGGAGGCTGTGCGGCGTCGCCGTATCGGGCAGGTTCAGCATGACCCGGACCCGGCGCATCTGGCGCTGCACGACCCCCGGATTGAGCCGCCCGCCCCGGGCGCCGACGAATAATGGTTCTTTGGGCCCCAGCCGATGCGGGCATTGTTTGAGGTAGCTATCGATGCGCTCGGTAATGACCGGCAAGACCGGCACCAGCCGTTGCTTGTTGCCTTTGCCGGTGATGACCAGCGCAGCACTGCCGTCGCCATCCAGCTCCGGCGTATCACCCACATTCAGGCCCAGCGCTTCGGAGATGCGCAGCCCGCAGCCATAGATGAGAGTGAACAAGGCCCGGTCGCGGGCCGCCAGCCAAGGCTCTTCGTGGGCTTCGAAGACCGCTTCCAGGGCTTCCAGAGCCTCGGCCTCGGACAAAGCCTTGGGCAGGCTGACCGGTAGTTTCGGTGTTTTGACCGCCCGGATGGCGGCGTTGCTGGCCAGGCCCCTTCGCTCCAGAAAGCTAAAAAAATTGCGCAACGCCGATAACGCCCTTGCCGTTGAAGTGCGTGATACGCCTTCGGCTCCGCGCCGCGCCAAATAGCCTCTGAAATCGGCGAGCGCGAGGCCGGCGAAATCTTCGATGCCCGGCGCATGGCCCAGATGTTCGGCCAGATAGCTGCAAAAGGCGGCCAGGTCGCGGCCATAGCCGTCCAGGGTGTGGGCGGAGCAGTTGCGCTCCACCTCCAGCCAGCGCCACCAGTCTTCGATGGCGGCCAAAAGGGCGGGCTCGGCGGTGGTATCGATCTGGGCGGCCATTTGGGGGGACATGGGGGCCCCGCCTCAGCCTCTCGGCAGCCAGCGGCGCAAGGATAATTCGGCGACCCGGGCCAGGAAATTTACCAAATCAGAGCCTTGGCCGGGATGGAAGGAGCCGCGCTCGCGCGACCCGAGGGCCAGGATGCCCACCGGAAGATTGTCGCCCGCATTGACGCGCACATAGGCGGCCGAGCGCACCAGGCCAGCGGTTTCGCCGAACAATGCGCCATCGTCGCTGGCCTCTTCGAGCAAGGCAAAAGGTTTATCGGCGCCGCCGAGCAATGCGTTCACTGAGCCCGGCGCCAGCCATTTGATCTCGCCCGAGCCGAGTACGCCCGAGCCAGTCTCGCCGGTTTCCAGGCACAGCGACACCGCGTCCACATCCAACAAGAGCGGCAGATCAAAGCGGATAACGTGCAGGATGCGGTCCAGGCTGTCGGCGCCCAAAAGCGCCATGACGCCAGCATGGGTGCGAGTCTGAATGAGAATGTTGGAACGGGTGGTTGAAATCAACAGGTTCGCGGCATCGCGCAAATCCTGAGATTCTTCGCGCAAGCGTTCCAGCATGACACTTTGCAGATCGACCACCTCTTCGCCGTCCCACCGGGCCGGCGGCGTCAGGCTTTGTACAAGCTCGGGCCGCTCCGCCAAGAAATCGGGATGGGCGGCGAGATAACGCGCGACCGCATCAGCGCTCGGCCCAACCGCCATGTCGAGATCGGTATCCCGGAATTCCAGGTCGTCGCCGCTTGCCGTCATGATATTCCGCCTTTCCCAAGTTTGCCGCCCCAACATTCGGGCGATTCGTGCATCCTTGCAACGGAATTAACTTATCAGGGTTAAAGAATCGTTTGCCCGGTTTTTTCCCAATCGGCGAGGAAGGCGGCAAGGCCCTTGTCGGTCAGCGGGTGATTGTAAAGCTGGCCGAGGATTTTGGGCGGAATGGTCACCACCTCGGCACCGAGGCGCGCCGCCTCGACCACATGCATGGGATGGCGGATGGAAGCGACCAGGACCTCGGTCTCGAATTCTGGGTAGTTGGCGTAAATCTCGACAATGTCGGAGATCAGCCCCATGCCGTCGGTGCCGGTATCATCGAGCCGGCCAACGAAGGGCGACACAAACGTGGCCCCCGCCTTGGCCGCTAAGATGGCTTGGGCGGCGGAGAAGCATAAGGTCACATTGACCATGGTGCTCTCGTCCGAAAGCGTTTTGCAGGCGCGGAGGCCATCCACGGTTAGCGGCACCTTGACCGCTACATTATCGGCGATTTGCGCCAGCTTGCGGCCTTCCGCGATCATCCCGTCGGCATCGGTTGCGGTTACCTCGGCGCTGATCGGGCCGGGCACGATGGCGCAAATCTCGGCGATGGTGTCGGCAAAGGGGCGCCCGGTTTTGGCGACCAGGGATGGATTGGTGGTAACCCCGTCGACCATGCCGGTCCCCGCCAATTCGCGAATATCATCGATGTCGGCGGTGTCGATAAAAAACTTCATTGGGTATTCTCCTGGCTCAATATTTCGGCCAACGGCCAATGGCGGGGATTTGTTTCCCCATCGCGAATGGCTAGAGTGTATCCCATGGCCCCACCCGATTCCAGACAAGCGAAAACCAAGCCTGCGCCAGACCGATCCGGCGATCGCGTGACCGTGCTATTGCCGCTGCCGCTGGGGCGCGGCTATACCTACGGGGTGCCGGCGGATCTTGATCTGGCGCCCGGCGATTTCGTCGCCGTGCCGCTCGGCCCGCGCACCGTTACCGGCGTTGTCTGGGACCGGGAACCAGAGGACGTGCCCGCAGGCAAACTGAAATCGGTGCTGGAACGATTGCCGGCGCCGCCCCTGCCCGATGTGTCGCGGCGCTTCGTCGAATGGGTGGCGGCCTACAACATGTCGTCCTGGGGGGCGGTCCTCAAAATGGCGATGAGCGTGCCGGCGGCGCTGCAGCCGGAAAAATCGGTGCGCGCCTATGTCGCGGCACCCGATCCGCCGCCATTCAAAATGACCAAGGCGCGGGAACGGGTGCTGGCCGTCCTTGCCGAAGGCCCGGCGCGTACAGGCGCAGATATCGCGTCCGAAGCCGGCGCCGGTGCTAGCGTGATCAAGGGGCTCGCCGACGCCGGCGTTTTGGCGCGCGCCGACCTGGCGCCACCGCCCGCCTTCGAAATTCCCGATTGGGCCGCCGAGGGGCCTACCCTTTCCACCGATCAGCAAACGGCGGCGGAGGCCCTTTGCAAAGATGTAAAAAGCGGCGGCTTTGGCGTCACCGTGATCGAAGGGGTGCCCGGCTCGGGCAAGACCGAAGTGTATCTAGAAGCCGTCGCCGCCGCCTTGGAGCAAGGCAAACAGGCCCTGGTAATGCTGCCCGAGATCGCGCTGTCGGCCCAGTGGTTGCAGCGGTTTCGCGCCCGCTTCGGTGTGGCGCCGGCGGTCTGGCATTCGGACCTGACCGGCGTGCAACGGCGCAGAACCTGGCGCGCCGTGGCCGATGGTCAGGCGCGGGTGGTGGTCGGCGCCCGCTCGTCCTTGTATTTGCCATTTGCCAATCTGGCCGTGATCGCCGTCGATGAAGAACATGACCAATCCTTCAAACAGGATGAAGGCGTCATCTATAATGCCCGCGACATGGCCGTAGTGCGCGCTCAGTTGGGGGAAATTCCGGCCATCCTGGTGACCGCCACGCCGTCCCTGGAAACCGACCAGAACGTGCGCTCGGGCCGCTATTCCCACCATTTGCTGCCGGTGCGCCACGGCGGCGCTTCGCTGCCCGAAATCAGCATCGTCGATATGCGTAGCGACAAACCCGAACGCGGCCATTGGCTGTCGCCGTCCCTGGTGGAGGCCATGAAGAAGACCTTCGCAGCCGGCGAACAGGTGTTGCTGTTTTTAAACCGGCGCGGCTATGCACCGCTGACCCTCTGCCGCAAATGCGGCCACCGGCTGCAATGCCCCCAGTGCAGCGCCTGGCTAGTGGAGCATCGCTTGCTGGGGCGGTTGCAATGCCACCACTGCGGCTATGCGGCGCGCCAGCCCGAGCGTTGCTCCGAATGCGATGCCGAGGACCAGTTCACCGCCTGCGGGCCCGGGGTCGAGCGCCTCGCCGAAGAGGTCGCCGAGCGGTTTCCGGAGATTGCCGCCACTCTGGCGGTCAGCGATATCATCAACACTCCGGCGCGCGCGACCGAGCTGGTGCGCAGCATCGAAGAGCGCGAGGTGGATTTGATCATCGGCACGCAAATCGTCGCCAAGGGTTATCATTTTCCGCATTTGACCCTGGTCGGCGTGGTTGATGCGGATCTGGGTCTGGCCGGCGGCGATCTCCGCGCCGCCGAGCGCACGTTTCAGCTATTGTATCAGGTGGCCGGACGCGCCGGGCGGGCGGAGCGTCCGGGCCGGGTGCTGATGCAGACCTACATGCCGGATCATCCCGTCATCCAGGCGCTGAGCGAAGGCGACAGCGCCGGTTTTCTGGAGGCCGAGGCCCGCGACCGGCAAGGCGCCGGCATGCCGCCCTTTGGCCGTCTGGTCGGCATCATTGTATCGGGCACCGACGAGCGTCTGGTCGATGCGGCGGCCAGCGCCCTTGGCCGCTCGGCGCCGCGCTCGGCGGAGGTGCAAATTCTCGGCCCCGCCCCGGCGCCCATGGCGGTGCTGCGCGGCCGCCACCGCCGCCGCTTTCTGGTCAAGGCCGGGCGCAGCGTGAATATTCAGGAGCGCGTCAGACACTGGCTCAGAAATACGTCCCTGCCGAAAAAAGTCCGGGTTCAGACCGACGTCGATCCGTATAGTTTCCTGTAAGATAAATCCCTTTTAATGTATTGATAAATAACAATTTTTAAGGCCCCGACCGGACCTCTTGCATGGCCAGAAGCAGTATGCTAGACAACGGTCGCTTTGGCCGGACTCGCTCCGGAAGGGGCAGAATTTCAACAAATCCAAGGGTTCCGCATGCCGCGAACTTGCCAGGGACCGATCAGACGAGGGAACGCCTAGTGGCAACCGAAACGACAGGCGCCACTGGTCTCGCCGGGCGGTATGCAACCGCGTTGTTCGATCTCGCCAGCTCCGAAAATGCCCTCGATCAGGTGGCAGCGGATCTTCGCGCCCTGGCGGCGATGATTGACGGCTCGCCCGATTTGACCCGCATGGTTCGCTCGCCGGTGATCTCCCGTGCCGAGCAAAGCGCCGCCATAGACGCCATTTTGGATGCCGCTGACGCCGCACCGTTGACTCGCAAGTTCGCCGGCGTGGTGGCCGCCAATCGGCGCCTGTTTGCGTTGACCGATATTATCGAAGGGTACCTCGCCATTCTCGCCGGGCGCCGCGGCGAAGTTACCGCCGAGGTGGCCAGCGCCACGCCGCTAACGGACCGCCAGCAGGCGGATATCCTGGCGGCGCTTACCAACACGTTGGGGGGCAGTGTCTCGATCAAGGCTTCTGTCGATCCGGATATGCTGGGCGGCCTTGTCGTCCGTGTCGGATCGCGCCTGGTCGATTCGTCCCTTCGCACCAAGCTTAATCAAATGGGTATCGCCATGAGAGGGTCAGGATAATGGAAATCCGCGCGGCTGAAATCTCCGCAATTCTAAAAGATCAAATTGAAAATTTCGGGACCGAGGCTGAAGTCGCCGAGGTTGGACAGGTGCTCACCGTCGGTGACGGCATCGCCCGTGTGCATGGCCTCGATAAGGTGCAGGCCGGCGAGATGGTCGAATTTCCGGGCGGTATTCGGGGCATGACCCTGAACCTGGAAGAGGACAATGTGGGTATCGTTATCTTCGGCGATGACCGCACCATCCGCGAAGGCGATACGGTCAAGCGTACAGGCGATATCGTCGATGTGCCGGTGGGCAAGGAGCTTTTGGGGCGCGTCGTCGACGGATTGGGCGAGCCGATTGACGGCAAGGGTCCGATCAATGCCAAGCAGCGCTCGCTTATTGAAGTGAAAGCACCCGGCATCATCCCCCGGAAATCGGTGCACGAGCCGATGCAGACCGGCATCAAGGCTATCGATACGCTGATCCCGGTGGGCCGTGGCCAACGCGAATTGATTATCGGCGATCGCCAGACCGGTAAGACGGCGATCATCATCGATACCATCATCAATCAGAAAAAAATCAACGACGCGGCCACCAACGATTCCGAAAAGCTCTATTGCATCTATGTCTCCGTCGGCCAGAAACGCTCCTCGGTGGCCCAGTTCGTCAAGTTGCTGGAAGAGCACGGCGCCATGGAATATTCCATCGTCGTCGCGGCAACCGCGTCGGAGCCGGCGCCGTTGTTGTTCCTGGCGCCCTATACAGGCTGCGCCATGGGCGAATTTTTCCGCGACAATTCCCAGCACGCGGTGATTTTCTACGACGATCTGACCAAGCAGGCCATCGCCTACCGGCAGATGTCGTTGTTGCTGCGTCGCCCGCCGGGCCGCGAAGCCTATCCCGGCGATGTCTTTTATCTGCATTCCAGGTTGCTGGAGCGGGCCGCGAAAATGAACGATGAGCATGGCTCGGGCTCGCTGACCGCTTTGCCGGTCATCGAAACCCAGGCCAACGACGTTTCCGCCTATATCCCCACCAACGTGATCTCCATCACCGACGGTCAGATCTTCTTAGAAACCGATCTGTTCTATAAGGGCATTCGCCCGGCGGTGAATGTGGGTCTGTCGGTGTCCCGCGTCGGTTCCGCTGCCCAGGTCAAGGCCATGAAACAGGTGGCCGGCTCGATCAAGTTGGAGCTGGCCCAGTACCGGGAAATGGAAGCTTTTTCCCAGTTCGCCTCGGATCTCGACGCCTCCACCCAGCGCTTGTTAGCACGCGGCGCGCGTCTCACGGAGCTGCTCAAACAAGGCCAGTTCTCGCCCTACGCCATGGAAGAACAAGTGGTTGCCATCTATTCCGGCGTCAACGGCTTTGTCGATGACATCCCCGTCAACGATATTGTCCGCTTCGAAGCCGCGCTGATAGAAGCGATCCGCGACAAGGGCCAGGATATCCTGATCGCCATTCGCACTGAACAAGAAATATCCGAGGCGACGGGTGAAAAGTTGAACACTTTCATCGGCGATTTCGCCTCGGCGTTTGAATAACCGGCGCCGCCCTTAGAGCCGCTTTATTAACGAATAGGATGGGAACGACCAGGAATGGCCGGCCTTAAAGAACTTAAAACCCGGATCGCCAGCGTGAAGTCCACGCAGAAGATCACCTCGGCCATGAAAATGGTGGCCGCCAGCCGTCTGCGCCGGGCGCAGGAGGCGGCCGAAGCGGCGCGTCCCTATGCGGCGCGTATGGCGCGTATGATTGGCTCAATCGTCACGGGCGCCAGTACCGATGGCGCGCCGGCGTTGCTGGCCGGCACCGGCAAGGATGACATTCATCTGCTGATCCCGGTGACCTCGGACCGGGGCCTTTGCGGCGGCTTCAACGCCTCCATCATCCGCGAGACCCGGCGACGCATCAAAGCCTTGGAAGACGACGGCAAGACGGTCAAATTGCTCTGTGTCGGACGCAAGTCGCGCGATATTTTGCGCCGCGAGCATGGCGACAAAATGGTCGAAACCTTCACCGGTATCGGGCGCAGCGTGGTGCAGTTGGACGAAGCGCAAATGGTCGCCGCCGAAGTGCGCCGGCTTCTGGGTGAAGGTGAATTTGATGTCTGTACGGTGATCTTCAACCGCTTCGTTTCGGCCATGACCCAGGTCGTGACGCCGCAACAACTGATCCCGGTTCTTTTGGACGAAAACGAGCCGGCGGAAGAAGAAGCGCCCGATGGGCCGCAAGCGTCTTACGAATACGAGCCGTCGGAGGCTGATATCCTGGACAATTTGCTGCCAGCCAATCTGGATGTTCAGATTTTCCGCGCGCTTCTGGAATCAGCTGCGTCCGAGCACGGCGCCCGCATGACCGCCATGGACAATGCGACCCGCAATGCCGGCGACATGATAGACGATCTGACCATGACCTTTAACCGCACCCGACAGGCGCGGATCACCTCCGAGCTGATTGAAATTATCTCCGGCGCCGAGGCGGTGTAGAACATTGAACTAAATCGCCGTCCGGGCGCAACCGGCGGCGAACCTAAGGAGTAGACGAAAATGGCGAAAAACAATGTTGGCGCGATATCCCAGATTATGGGTGCCGTTGTCGATGTGAAATTCGAAGGCGATCTGCCGGAGATTCTCAACGCCCTCGAGATCACCCACGATGACAAGCGCCTCGTGCTTGAAGTGGCGCAGCATCTGGGCGAAAGCCAGGTGCGCACCATTGCCATGGACACCACCGATGGTCTGATGCGCGGCCAAGAGGTCATCGATACCGGCAGCCCCATCGAAATGCCCGTTGGCCCGGAAACATTGGGCCGCATCTTGAACGTCATCGGCGAGCCGGTGGACGAGCGTGGACCGGTGGTAACCAAAAATAAAGCCTCGATCCACAGGTCGGCACCCACCTTTGCGGAACAATCCACGGAAACCGAAATTCTGGTGACCGGCATCAAGGTTGTCGATCTGATCGAACCTTACGCCAAGGGCGGCAAGATCGGCCTGTTCGGCGGCGCTGGCGTCGGCAAGACGGTCATCATCATGGAGCTGATCAACAATATCGCCAAGGGCCACGGTGGCTATTCGGTGTTCGCCGGGGTTGGCGAGCGCACCCGCGAAGGCAACGATCTCTACCACGAAATGATCGATAGTGGCGTCATCGTGCCCGATGGACCGGGCTCCAAGGCGGCGCTGGTCTATGGCCAAATGAACGAGCCGCCAGGCGCCCGCGCCCGGGTCGGACTGTCGGGTCTGACATTGGCCGAATATTTCCGCGACGAGGAAGGCCAGGACGTGCTGTTCTTCGTCGACAATATTTTCCGCTTCACCCAGGCCGGTTCCGAAGTGTCGGCATTGCTGGGCCGCATCCCCTCGGCGGTCGGTTATCAGCCGACCTTGGCCACCGACATGGGCACCTTGCAGGAGCGTATCACTTCCACCAACAAAGGCTCGATCACCTCGGTGCAGGCGATCTATGTGCCCGCCGATGATCTGACCGATCCGGCGCCGGCGGCCTCGTTTGCGCATCTGGATGCGACCACGGTGCTGTCGCGCCAGATTGCCGAGCTGGGTATTTATCCGGCGGTGGACCCGTTGGATTCCACCTCCCGGGTTTTGGATCCAAAGATTGTCGGCGACGAACATTACGATACGGCCCGCGAAGTGCAGCGCATCTTGCAGACCTACAAATCTTTGCAGGACATTATCGCCATTTTGGGCATGGATGAATTGTCGGAAGAGGACAAATTGACCGTCGCCCGGGCCCGCAAAATCCAGCGATTCCTAAGCCAGCCGTTCCACGTGGCCGAAGTGTTCACCGGCACGCCCGGCGTGTTCGTCAATCTGGAAGACACCATCAAGGGCTTCAAGGCGATCTGCGCCGGCGAATATGATCATCTTCCCGAAGGCGCCTTCTACATGGTCGGCACCATCGAGGAAGCCATCGAAAAAGCCCAAAAAATGGCCGCCGAGGCGGCCTAGAGGATTTCTGAATTATGGCCGATGCCAACGCCGCCAAGGTAAATTTTGAGCTGGTAACCCCGGCCCAATTGGTGTTTTCGGAAGACGCCGACATGGTCGTGGTGCCCGGCGCCGAAGGTGACTTTGGTGTTTTACCCGGCCATACGCCGTTCCTGACCACATTGCGGCCGGGCCTGATCGATATCCACGATGGTGGCTCAATTGCTCAAAGCCTGTTTGTCGAGGGCGGCTTTGCCGAGGCAACGGAAGAGCGTTGCACGGTGCTGGCCACCGGCGTCCGCCCGATGGCTGAGGTCACCGCCGAAGACGCCCGCGAACGTCTGGCCGCCGCCAACGAGGCCGCCGCCGCCGCCGATGACGAAACCCGCGCCGCCGCCGAGACCGAACGGGTTGCCGCCGAAGCCATGGTCAAGGCCACCGAAATGCGCTCCAGCGCCGGCAGCTAGACGCGCCTGCCCATTCCCGTTTCGTTAAGGTTTTTGCGCCATCGTCCGCCCATGTTGGGGCGGCGTATCATCTATGCATTTTTCTTGATCCTGGCGGCCGGCACCGCCAGTGCCGCCGATCTGGCCATCACTATCACCGGCATTCGGAGCGCCGATGGCTTGGTGCGCCTGGCCATCTTCGACAAGCCGGGCGAATTTCCCGAAGGCGAGGAATATGCGGCAAAGGACGTGGCCGCCCGCGTCGTCGCCCAGACGGTGATCTTCCGGAACATAGAGCCGGGCCGCTACGCCGTCGCCATGCATCACGACGAAAACGCCAACCATGAAATGGATTTCTATTTCTTCGGCCTGCCGAAGGAAGGCTACGGCTTTTCCCGCAACGCCCCGGTCTTCTTCGTAGCACCCGGTTTTGAAGAGGCGGCGTTCACCGTGCCCGCCAGGGGGCTGCAGATCAGTTTTGAAGTGCGGTACTAGATATCCATCCCGGCTTTGCGCAGACCTTCGATAACGTCATCCCGGAATATGGCGTGCCAGTTCTTCAAGAAATTCCCAATTTTTGGATAGGAATGCAAAAGCCCGTCGATTTCGCTTTCCGGTTCCCGGCCCAAATGACCAAGGGACGCGACCCGCGTGGTATAGGATAAAAACCCGACAACCGAACGGGACCGTTTTAATTTGGTTGTCCATTCGAGGTTGCCCTCGTAATCGCCAACCGCAAAATAGGCGCAGGCGAGAACGGTCATCATCCGGTTCATGTTGAGATCGCAGGGGCTCAACCGGATGGCGGTCAAGGCGTGATCAACCGCTTCTTCGGCACGGCCAGTAAGATAAAGGGCTGGACCAACCTCTACATGCCCGGCGGCGGACATGGGATTGAGGGCCAAGCCATGCTCCAATGTGGAAATCGCCTCCTCGAATTTTCCATGCGAGTTGGCCGCTTGGGCGGTCAGCGCATCGCCGAGGGCGAGGTAGCCGGCCGGGTCCGCGGAATCCAGTTGGGTTGCATTGCTGCCGGCCTCGACCGCTTCGTCGATTGCCTGGAACGCAATGGTTTCGCGCGCCAACCAAGTTAGCGCATAGCACAGTCCGGTGTGGGCTCTGGCGGTCCCGGGGGATAGCGCGATCGATTGCCGCAGTAGCCCCACCGCAATTTCGCAATCGCCTTTGAGACGCCGGCTATAGTGATACATGCCGCGCTGATAAAGATCCCAAGCATCCAAGCTATCGGGGTGTTTGGCCAGCGCCCGCTCCATATCACCCAGCGACAGGGCGGGCAAAACCGCGCCGATCACTGTTTCGGTAATCTCGTCCTGGACCGCAAATATGTCTTCAAGCTCCCGGTCGTAACGCTCGGCCCATATATGTTTACCCGATACCCCGTCGATCAACTGGGCGGTGATGTGCACGCGGTTGCCGGCCTTTCTGACGCTGCCTTCCAGGACGTAATGGACGTCCAAATCTTTGGCAACATCCCGGATATCCGGCGACTGATTCTTGTATGAAAAGCTGGAATTGCGGGCGACAACGTGGAGTTGGTTTACGCGTGACAGTCCGGTGATGATGTCCTCGGCAATGCCGTCTGAAAAATACTCCTGTTCCGAATCACCTGATAGATTGTCAAAGGGCAGGACGGCGATGGCGGTTTTGCCTCGGGTCAGTTGCTCGGCAGGCGCCGCTTTCCGGTCCAGTAAAATGCGGTAGGCGCGGATCGGTTGGGCGATATTTTTTACTTCCTGATCGCCCATATCTTCGATGGCCATATCGATGCGGTGGCGCACCTGGTCGGCGACCAGGCCGGAAAGGCAGATGCCGCCCGGCTCGGCGAGGGCTTCCAGGCGGGCAGCGATATTGACGTCGTCGCCATAAATTTCGGTGCCGTCGATCATCACCTCGCCGGAATGAACACCGATGCGGAATAACAATTTCTTGTCCTCGGCGATGCCCTCGTTCTCTTTGGCGAGTTTGCCTTGCGCCTCAATGGCCGTGGTGACGCATTCGACGACGCTGCCGAACTCGGCCAATATCGCATCGCCGGCATAATGATTGACCCGCCCGCCGTGGCTTTCGATGGCTTTGGTCAGCAGCGCAAGGCCGGTGCGCAGCGCCTCGTGGGTGCCGACTTCGTCGACGCCAGTCAGGCGCGAATAGCCGGCCACATCCGCATACAGAATCGCCGCCAATTTGCGTTGGATTTCCTGATCGCTCATGGGCCTCCCCAAAAGGCGCTTCGTTGGCGGCTATTTTAGATAAAGTTGAAGCACTGGCAATGGCGCAGGCGGATAACGGGAGCGCCGATCCTATTCCCCCTTGTAAACGGCCTTCCGTTTTTCGAAAAATGCATTGGCGCCTTCGGTATAGTCGTAACTGTCCCGGAGCTTCTCGTACGCCTGGCCTTCCAGGTTCATGCCGAAATCCAGGGTCGAATCGAAGGCTGTATTCATCACCCCCTTGACGGTCGCCAAGGCCAGGGGTGACAGGGCGTTGAGGCGGGCGGCGTATTTTTCGATCATTTCATCGAGCGCCGCTTGGTCTTCGGCCACATCGGTTAGAATGCCCCAATCCAGCGCTGTCTCCGCCGGCACCCGTTCGCCGAGGAAAACCATCTTCTTGGCGCGGGCCAGGCCGATGAGGCTGGTCAGCCTGATGGCGCCGCCGCTACCGGGCATCTGGCCGATGCTGACTTCGGGCAGGCCGACCAGGGTGTCTTTCGTGGCCAGGCGGAAATCGCAGGCCAACGACAATTCGAAGCCAACGCCAAAAGCATATTTCTCGAGGGCCGCGATCACCGGTTTTGAGGCGCGCGCCGGAGCGGAGATGTTCCAGGACATGTGCGACATGCCGTTCCTGGGCACATCGAAAAAACCGCGCACATCACCGCCGGACGTATAAACGCCGCCGTTTCCGCGAATGACGATGACTCCGACATCGTCATCCTCATCGAAAGCTTCGATTATGGCGCGAATTTGATTGCGCGCGCCATAGGCCACGATGTTGAGCGGCTCCCGGTCCAGATACAGCCAGCCGATCCGTTTTTCCTTATCGACCTCGATGCGCAGCCCGTCGAGGTCTTCCAGAATTTCGGCGCGTTGCTTGGCATAGTCGTCGGTCATTTGATTACTCCACGGAAATTGAAATTAAAGCCATGGGCCAGGGCCTCGAATCTCCCGATCCGCCATATTCCTTGCCAAAGACAGCTACGGATCAAATTACGAAGAGGACGAAAAAGCTAAAAATACTGGCCAGCGCCAAGGCGGCCTGCACCGCCGGTGCATCAAGGATCGGGTCGGGTCCGAGTTCGGGAACATTGTGAAGGTTCATGGCCCGGCCCAGTACGCATACGGCTCTCAAATTGTCTACCATCCCGAAATCCCTTTTGCTTTAACTTTGCTTGCCGCTGATTCTGGCAGAGGCTACCCGATATTGCAAAGTCCGCCTTTCTTGACGGGAAATTGGGGTGGGATTAAGCTCCAAAAATTCTTTTGGAGGCTCGACATGGCTGATTACGCAATGGAACCATTGGTTCACAACGCTTGGTATATCGCTGCCTGGGCGCACGAGATCGACGAGGGCATCGTCGCCCGGCGCATACTGGGCGAAGACGTGGTGCTGTTCCGGGACGGGAACGGCAAGGCGGCGGCGCTGGAAGACCGCTGTTGTCACCGGGCGGTGCCCCTCAGCCTTGGCAAAACTTGCGCGGCCGGCATCCGCTGCGGCTATCACGGGCTGGCCTTCGATGGCGCCGGCAAGTGCGTCGATAATCCCGGCGAGGCCACCAACGCGGACGTGTTCAAAGTGCGCGCCTTTAAAATGGTGGAACGCCAGAACATGCTGTGGATATGGATGGGCGATCAAGCCCGCGCCGACGAAAGCCAGATCGTCGATTTTCCCTACCACGATCTGGACGCCTGGCCGACCCATTATGGCCGCTACGAGTTCGCCGCCAATTACATGTTCATGATCGATAATTTGATGGACTTGACCCATCTCGGATATGTGCACGGCTCGACCATCGGCGGCGACCCCAATGCCCACAACGAAGCCGAGTTGGAAACCAAGCGCACGGAGCGCGGCGCGCACTTCATCCGCTGGATGATGAACTCGCCGCCGCCGCCGTCCTTCGTAAAGGCGGCTGGCTTCAAGGGCAATCTGGACCGCTGGTCCGATTTCGAATATGTGGCGCCGGCGTCCGTGCGCCAATGGGGCGGCGGGCTCGACGAAGGCACCGGGGCCCGCGAAAACCGCGATCAGGACGGCGGACTGTCTTTACGGCTCCTCCATCACGCGACGCCGGAAACCGACACCAGCTTCCATTATTTCTTCTCTGTCTCCGTCGAGGGCATCCCCGTGCAATCCGAGACCGGCAAAGGCTTCTTCGCCGATATTTTGGAAGCCTTCCTCGAAGACAAGGTGTTTATCGAAGCGCAACAGGAACTGGCCACAAAAAACCCGGACCGGCCCTTGATCGTCCGCCAGCACGACAAGGCGGTCGCCTATTCCCGCCAGGCCCTGCACCAGATGCTCGCCGAAGAGCTGAAACAGGCCGCCGAGTAGGGTTTATGCGCCCGCCGGTGTAATCACCAGTTCGGCGCCAAGGGCTTCGGCGGCGTCAATCACCAGACGTTCGGCGCTCTCATCCGCCAGCGGAATATTGTTTTCGCGAAAATAGCGGCGTGTTTGCGCCAGGTCGGTGGAGATCAGGCCGACCGCCACCCCGAAATGATCGGCGCGGATAAATCGCAGCTTGCCCCGGTCCAGGGTAATTTCTAAACCGCCATCCGTTGCGCTTGGCGCGCGTCCGGTAAATGTTGCCAACCGTGCGGCGCTGTCCGCCGGGTCCGGCACCAAATACACCGCTTCCGACAACCCGGTGATGGCGTTGTCGCGGGCGATGAACCGGTCTTGCCAGACATGGGCCGGCGTCAGGTGGGTGAGGGTCTGGATGCGGCCTTCGGGGAACTGATCGAAACCGGCGCGGATCACGGTGAAACCGGCTTCCGCTTCGCTGCCATCGGCGGCTTCGACAGTACGGCGCAAATTCACGGTGGGCTGTAAAGAGATGCCTGTGGTTTGCAGCCGCGCCGTTTCCAAGCCCGCATCGGCCACCGAAAAAGCGGTCAGATGGACGCCGATATATTGATCCATACGATCCCGCATATGGCGGCTAACGGGGGTATCGGTGCCTTCCACATCGGTGAGGAATTCCAGATATCCGTGTTCCAGCATGGCCAGTCGGTTGGCCGATCCTTGCGGGATCACTTCGCCGGTATTGGGGTCTTTGTCCCCATGCAAGGCAATCGGCGTCAGCGGGAAACCAAGCTTGCCAAACACCCGCGCCACTTCGTCCAGGTCGGGCACGTACCAGCCCACATGGTCCAGATATATTTCGCCGGGGCCGGGCAGGTTCAACGGGTTCGCCTCCTTTTTTTAAGGCTCGACGATGACTTTGCCGATAACCTCGCGGTCTTCGATCAGGCGCAAGGCCTCGGTGGCTTCGCTGAGCGGATAGGTGCCGGCGATAGGCACCTTCATGTCGCCGGCTTGGATCATGGCCAGCAGCGCGGTCAAATCTTCCGGCTCCCAACTGTTGGAGCCCCGAATATCAAATTCAAAGCTCCATACATAGCGGAGATCGGTTTTCGGATCGAAGCTGTCGGTAGCGCCGCAGGTGAGCATGCGCCCGCCGCGCCGCAAGCAACGCATGCCCTGCACCCAGGTATCGCCGCCGGTGAAATTGACCACCACGGTGACGCCGCCTTCATATTTGCGCCGGTGCGGCTTGGTATAAAGCTTCCAAATTTCCTTGACCCATTCGGTTTCCAGATAGTTGATTACGTGATCGGCGCCCATATCTGTGAGCGCCTGCATCTTCACCTCCGACGACGACAGGGCCACAACTTCGGCGCCTAGGATTTTGGCGAGCAATACCGCGCCGGTGCCGACGCCGCCCGAGGCACCCATGATCAGCACCTTGTCGTCCTTATTGACCTGGCCTCTTGTCACCATCATGCGGTGGGCGGTACCGTATGCGACCGGCAGGCTGGCGGCATCCGCATAAGATACGCCGTCCGGAATTGGGATCAACTGATGCTCCGGCGCGCGGCAAAATTCGGCCAGCCCGCCATCGATGGTCTCGCCCACCAGGCCGCCTTCCACTCGGTTGCGGGGATCGATGAGAACCGCATCGCCAACTTTAAAATTCTTCACATCGGCGCCGGTCTCGGCGATCTCGCCGGCAACGTCGAGGCCGCAAATTCTGGGCAGCTCCAAGGTCAGACCGGGCATGCCGTTGCGGGTAAACAGATCGTGGTAATTGAGCGAGGTCGCCTTCACCCGGACAACCACATCGCCAGGTCCGCATTCCGGGTCAGGATAGTTTTCTTCGTAGATGAGCTTGTCCATCTGGCCATGCTCATAAAGGACAACGGCTTTCATGGTCTCTCCTTAAATTTTTGCGCGCCGCCCTTAGCCGGCGGGCATGTGGAACACGCCGCGCCCGCTGGCCAGCAAGCGGCCCTCGGCATCGAAGACCGAGGCTTCGGCGGTGGAAAAGGTGCGGCCCAATTTGATCACCCGGGCCTGGACGGTAATCTCGCCTTCCTTGGCGGCCCGGTGGTAGTCGACGCGGAGATCAACGGTCGGCACCGGCCCGCCGATCTTTGCCGCCAGCGCATAATCGGAGGCGGTGTCAATAAGGGTGGCAAGGATGCCGCCATGGGCATAGCCGGCCTCTGCATTGACCAGGAATTCTTGCCGCCAGGGCACGGTGATTTGAATGCCGTCTTCGGTCACTTCAGCAACTTTTAGCCCCAGCCATTGATGGAAGGGCGCCTGGGTTATGCGATCCTGTAGTTCCGCGAGAGTCATTTTATTTTCGGCCATTAAACTTTCTCCCCAGCCAAGGCGCGCAATGCCGCCCGGTCGGTTTTGTTGGTCCCGGTCAAGGGAATTTCGGGCATCACGAATACCCGCCTCGGATGGGCATAGGCGGGACCGTTTTCGATTGCATAGGCTTTGACGTCGTCTTCGCCGAGCGTCGCGCCTTTCTCGGCGACGACGAAGGCGTATGGCACCTCGCCCTTGGTTTCGTGGGAAAAGGGCAGCACCACGGCCTGGGATATTCGTGCGAATTTCTCCAGCAGGGATTCCACCTGGCCCGGAAAGATGTTCTCGCCGCCGCAGACGAACATGTCATCGACCCTGCCGACAAAATAAAACCAGCCGTCTTCGTCCTGGCGCATGATGTCGCCGGAATAGTTCCAGCCGTCTTTGAAGCAGCGCTCGGTCTCTTCCGGGTAATTATAAAAGCCCAAAGCGACACCGGGATTGCGCAAGACCAGCTCGCCCTGTTTGTCGTTGGGCCCGCCCTCGAACCGGTATTCACAGCCCGGTATCGGATAGCCGACGGCGCCCACCGGGCGTTCCAGCCCATCGGGATGGTACCAGCCGAGCATGATCGGTCCGCCCTCGGTGGTGCCGTAGTTGAGCTGGATAGCGGCGTTCTTGAAAACGGCTGAAATATCGCCAAGCAACACGTCCGACGCCGGCGCCGAGCCCATGGAAATGGTGCGCACATGGGAGAAATCGGAAGCTTCGATCAGATCGCGCTCGGCCAGCATCATATACATCATGGTCGGAACGCCGGTGACCATGGTGCATTTCTGTTCCGCCACCGCATGAATGGCGGGCCGGGCCGCAAAACGGGGCATGATCACCAGGGACGCCCCCGGTAGCATCGCCGTCTTGATCGCCACCAGGGCATTTTTATGGAAAAACGGCGCCGATATGAGAATACGGTCATCGTCGGTTAGCCGGCGGGCTTCCACCAAAGCTTTGGATGCCCAGCCCTGGCCCGAATGGGTCAAAAGCACGCCCTTGGGCCGGCCGGTGGTGCCGGCGGTATAGAGCTGCATGGACACTTGTTTGTCGCTAACCGTCACCGCCTCGAATTCGCCGGGGTCCAGAAAATTTTGATAGTCTTCATCGAAGTCGGTGCCGGGTAGCTCGTCGCACACTCGGGCGTCCCAGCTTCGATCATAAAACATATGTTTGACGCCGGCGTCGCGGAGGATGAACTCCACGGTGTCGGCGGGCAGCTTGATATTGACGGGCACCGGAACGCAGCCCAAACGCAAGGCGCCGAACAACACTTCCATGAATTCCAGCCGGTTTTGCGCCAATATGGCGATGCGGTCGCCGGGCCCAAGGCCGCGCAGCCGAAGCCCGCGCGCTACGGCATCACAGCTGGCATCCAAATCGGCGTAGGTGACTTCTTGGGGATTATCGGCATCCAAAAGATCGATGGCCGCAATGCGCCCGCTATCCACATGCGCTTTAAAAAGATTGCCTAGATTTTCCATTAGCGCCGATTTGCCTTGTTTCGCCATGCTGGCGGTTGCGGTGAGGTTTCGCTATTCTTAGGCCAACCCTGAAGCCTGGATATTGGCTTTACAAGCAAATTAAGGAGACGGTCATGGACGAAGCAAGCGGCAATAGCGCGCCGGGCGCAAAGGCCGGGCAGACGCGCCGGAACCTTGGCGGTTTGCGCGATATCGTTCCCGATCTGGAAGCCGCCGGCGAATTGCGGCGCATCACCAAGCCCATCGATATCCGCCATATCGCCACCCTGGTGGATCAGTCGGAAACAGCACTTTTGTTCACCAATGTGCTTGGCTATGACATGCCGGTGATATCGGGGGTGATGAATTCTCGTGAACGGCTGGGCATCGCCATGGGCTGCGATTTTGCCGAGATCGAGGCCCAGTTGCGCCGCGGCCTGGCCAACCCCATTGCGCCCGAAACCGTATCCGCCGACGGCCTGCACGACGTGATCATGGAAGGCGACGATGTGGATCTGTTCGCCCTGCCAGTGCCCATCTTCGGCACCCTCGACGGCGGCCCGATGATTACCGCCGGGGTGATCATCGCCCATGACGAAGAGTTCGGCTATAACGCCGGCGTCTATCGTTTGCTGGTGAAGGACCGGAACACCACCGGCATCGATATCGTCACCCCCAACAACTTGCGCAAATTTGCCGAGAAAGCCCTGGCCCGGAACGAGCCATTGCCAATCTCCATCAATATCGGCACCCATCCGGCGGAATTGATTGCCTCAACCTTCAAGGCCGCTGCCGGCGTCGATGAGATGGCCCTGGCCGGCGGCATGCGCGGCGCTCCGGTGCAATTGGCGCCCTGCAATACCGTCGATATCCCCTTCATCGCCGATTCCGAGATAGTGCTGGAGGCTGAAATACTGCCCACCGGCTGGACCAAGCCGGAGGGCCGCTTCGGCGAATTTACGCGGCTTATGGGCGGGCTGCATTGGAACCCGCATGTGCGCATCAAATCCATCCGCTGCCGTGCCAAACCGATCTATTACGCGCTGCACATGCCGTGGGAAAACATCTGGCCGAGCGGACCCATATACGAATCCGCCGTCCGCCGTGTGTTGCACGAGGCCGGCGTCCAGGTAACCGCCATCAACGTAACGCCGGGCGGTTGCTGCCATTGGCACACGGTGGCCGCCATCAAGCCACTGCCCGGCGACGGCAAGAACGCCATCATGGCCATGCTGTCGGTGGCCGATATGAAGCATGTGACCGTGGTCGATGAAGATATCGACGTGTTCGATCATATGGACGTGGAATGGGCGGTGGCCACAAGAGTGCAGGCGGACAAGGACGTGGTCATTATTTCCGGCGCCCGCTCGAAACCGCTCGATCCGAGCCTGGTACCGACGCCGGGGCGTATTCCAACCACCGCCAAAATGGGCATCGACGCCACCATCCCCGACGATGTGCCCCGGGAAAGGTTCGAGCGAATTTATTACGCCTACGCCGATGACATCAAATTGGCCGATGCGCTCGGCGATGGCGATGGGGCGGCGAAGGAGCCGGCGCCACTGGTCGGTAATAACGAGGTGACTGCGCTCGCCGACGAGATCCGCACTGCCATCTGCGAGACGCCGCAATATTTCTTCGATCTGTCGGAGATGTTTGGCGATGCCGGCGTTCCGGCCTTGTCCCGGGCCTTGGGCCAGCTGCACGAAAGCGGCGAATTGTGGCAGGACAAGCTTGGCCGCTTCTGCCTGACCGGATCGGAATTCGCTGCCGAGCTTGGCTGAACAAAGGATCGTTTTCAAATAATCTGGGGGAAATTGCGATGCTGATTTCGGGCGCGGAAAAACTGGAAAAAATGCGCGACGGGCGCCGCGTGCTTATTGGCAAGGAGCGCGTGGGCGATGTTACCGTCCACCCGGCATTCAAAAACGCCGCCCAGACCGTGGCCGACCTGTATGACCAAAAGGCCGATCCGGACAAGCGCGATCTATACGCCTTCGAAGAGGACGGCGAGGCGTTCTCCGTCTACTGGCTGCGCTGTAAAAATCGCGAGGAATTGGCGCGCCGCACCGCCTCGGCAAAGGCCTTGGCGGACGCAACCTACGGGTTGATCGGCCGCTCTCCCGATCATGTCGCCGGGCTGGTGACCGGCCTCGCCATGAACCCTGGTGTTCTGGAAAAAACCGGCAAGGGGTTTGGCGACAACCTGCTCCGCTATTACCAAAAAGCCCGCCACGAAGATTTGTTCCTGTCCTTTGCGGTCACCGCGCCGTCCGGCATTCGGGGCCAGGAAGTTGCCACCGGCGATGCTGGTTTGGAGCAGCCTGCGCTGCGCGTGGTAGCTGAAGACGATGATGGCGTCGTTGTCTCGGGCATGAAGATGCTGGCCACCGGCGCCGTTTTTGCCGACGAGATTTGGATCGGCAACCTGTCGCCCATCGATGAGAGCCGCAAAGCCGAAAGCATTACCGCCGCCATGCCGCTCAATTTGCCGGGGCTGTCTTTGTGGGCGCGCCAGCCTTACGAGATGCACGCCGCCCGTCCGGCCAATTACCCCCTAAGCCACCGGTTCGACGAGGGCGATTGTATGCTGGTTTGCGAGAACGTGAAAATCCCTTGGGAGCGGGTGTTTTTGCACAACGACGGCGCCCAGTCCCGGCAAATCTATATCGACACGCCGGCCAACTGCTACGCCAACCACCAATCGAATGTGCGCTTTTGGGCGAAGATGGGGCTGATGGTCGGTCTCGCCAGCCGCGCCTGCCTGGCCAACGGCATCGACCAGATACCGGCGGTGCGCGACATTCTCGGCCGGCTGGCGGCGTTGGAAGCGACCGTCGGCGGCCTGGTCGCCGGCCAGAACGAGGCGTGGGAGGCATGGCCCGAAAGCCCGGACGGCTACGCCACTCACAACCGGCGCATCATGTATGCGACTTTGAATTGGTGCCAGGAACACCATACCGAGATCGTCGATATCGTCCGCGATCTAATGGGCGCGGCGCCGCTGCAAATGCCGGCCAGCACGGATATTCTGGACGATCCCGAGCTCAGCGCCCGCTTCGATGAATGGTGGGCGACGCCGACCATGGATGCGCGCCAGCGTATGAAGCTATATAAACTGGGCTGGGATTTGACCGGCTCCGAATTCGCCGGTCGCCATCAGCTTTATGAGAAGTTCTATGCCGGCTCGTCGTTGATCGTCCGCAATTCCTGCCACCGGGAAGCGCCCTGGGATCATTTCCACGCCATCGTCGATGATCTGCTGGATGAGATCGAGTTTTGATCAACGATCCCGCTACAAGCTGGCATCGCCGGTGATAGAGTGGTCGATACGCCTAAGCAACCGGCCCAAACCAAAGCCGCACAATCAGTCAAACATGGAATCCAGTTGCGTTTGCGACATCCCTTGGTCGGCGTCGGCGACCTCTATATCCATGCCCGTTGGAGCCGCCCCTCCCCTTCGTTCCGTACCATCGTAGGAGACGCTACGCCGGCGCCGATCAGGACCAAAATAGGATTTGGTCTCTACAAATGACCGCGGTTTTTCGATCAGCTCGGTTATGCGTGAGAACAGGCTATTCGCCGAAAGCGGCTTTACCAGAAATTCATTGACGCCGCTGTCCCGCGCATCGGTGATCCGGTGTGCTTCCGAATGTCCGGTGACCATAATGATCGGCACAAACCGGTCGGGGCTGTCGTCGCCGGTCCGGACCAGCTTAACGAAATCCAGCCCGTCCAGAGGCTGCATCTCCCAATCCAATAGAATGATATCGGGTTTAAATGTGCGCATCTCCATGAACGCGGAGGCGCCATCATTTGCTTCCTTGGTGGTGCGAACATGATAGTTCCGTAGCAACTGATTTAGAATGGCGCGCATAAACGGATTGTCTTCAACGATCAAAAATTTCAATTGACTGATATCGAGGGCTGACATGGCTATTTCGATTGCCCCCATTTCTCAATGACTTGTTCCAGCCCGTTCAACAGCGATTTTCCAACTTCGCCGCCGCCGCCGGTCAGGTTTTGCGCCTGAACGGCCTTGAGGGCGTTGATGTGAAGATAGATGACTTCCGTGCTTTGCGGCGGCAGTGGTAAATCCAATCGCTCGATAAAACGGCACAGCAGGTAGTTGATATCGGTCACCAGATCAAATCCGAACGTGCCGCCGTTGCCTTTGAGATTATGGGCAATGTGAAACATCTGTTTCAGGCATTCGGATGGATCGCAGTCATCGCCGACCAATTGACCATGCACCGCTACCATGTCTGCAATATCCACCGCCAATTGCTCGGCGAATTGATCCGACAAGTCGTCTATGGATTTTTGCGCCTTGTCCAATACGGCGCCGGTAACGGCCCAGGGGCCGCCCGTCTTTACCTTGGACTTCAACCGGTCGGGATCGTCGGCCTCGTTCTCTCCGTTCAACACAGCCATTTTCCCATTCGATCTGGTACAGCGTACAATTTGCAAATGGATATTGGCGTGAATGAGAAACAGTTGCGGTAACTACGTACAGCTGCGGCGGTTTTTACCGTCCAGTTGTGATGACTGAGGGTGTTGTTCACCCAATCCAGCCTTTAGAAGCTGAGGTTTGCAAAAAACAGAAGCTGCCTGGTTGAGAACGCCCGTCTAACGCCGTAAATCCAAAAAAACTTGCAATTGTTCGACTTATGTTCTATACATTTATCCAGGATTTAATCCCCCAAACACCCCGTTTTAAACCCGTTCGGGCGCGCCATCGGGCAGGAGAAATGTGCTGTTTTGCCTGCAATTACCCCCACCAAACCATACCAATCCATACCAAACCCCACCGCCGAATTCCGCAAATTATGTCGCATCACCGGAGACAACTGGTCCTTGCGGAAAGGTGCCAAAGAAGGCAATTTTGGTCAGGTCAACGGGAGGTAAAGAAAAATGAATATGGTACGTATCGGTGATCCGGTCCGGCGCGATGAAGATTACCGGCTGATCAAGGGCCACGGGCGCTATGCGGACGATGTAAACGAGAATCGCCAGGCGCGCGCCTTTGTATTGCGCTCACCCCACGCCCACGCCGAGATTGGCCATATCGATAAAGCCGCGGCCCTTGCCGCCCCCGGCGTGCTCGCCGTGCTCACCGGTGATGATCTGGAAACGCGCGGCCTTGGCGCCCAGTTCCCTAACATTCGCGGCAAGAAATCCGACGGCTCGCCGGGCTATGTCTGTTCGATGCCGATCCTGGCCCAGGGCCGAGTGCGTTTCGCCGGCCAGCCGGTGGCCTTCGTAGTCGCCGAAAGCGTCGATCAGGCGAAAGACGCGGTCGAGCTGATTGCAGTCGACTACCGGGTGCTGCCCGCCGTCATCACCGCCGACGATGCCTTGGCCGACGGCGCGCCGGCAGTCTGGGACGACAATCCCGGCAACGAAGCCTACTTCCACGAGGTCGGCAACCGGCAAGCGGTGGACGCGGCCTTCAATGATGCCGCGCATCGGGTATCGCACCGGGTGTGCGTCAACCGGGTAACCGGCAACGCCATGGAGCCGCGCGGCTGCATCGCCAATTACGACGAATACGAAGACCGCTACACCTTGCGCGCCACCATCCAATCGGCGCACGGCACACGCGCCACCCTGGCGCAGCAGATATTCAAAATCCCGCAGACCAAAATCCGCGTCATTTGCGACAATATGGGCGGCGGTTTCGGCATCAAGGGCGGCTGCTATCCGGAATACAGCCTGTCCATGTGGGCATCCGAAGTGATCGGCCGGCCGGTCAAATGGATCGCCGAGCGCCAGGAAAGCATCTTGACCGACGAACACGGACGCGGCGGATTTGTCGATGCCGAGCTGGCCCTGGACGCGGACCATAATTTCATCGCCCTTCGCACCCACACGAAAGTGCCGATCGGCGCCTATTTCACCACCGACCGCAATATCGGCGCCGCCGTTTCCGGCCTCGGCGGATTGGCGGGGGTTTATAAGACCCCGAACATCCATGCCATGGTTACCGGCGCCCTCACCAATATCATGACCAACGCCCAGTACCGGGGCGGCGCCAAGCCGGAACCCTGCCATGTGATCGAAGTGATGGTCGATCAGGCCGCCGATCAATTGGGCGTCGATGCGGCGGAGTTACGCCTCAAGAATACGGTGCTCAGCTCAGCCATGCCGTACCGCACCGGCCTCGGCCATGTTTATGATTGCGGTGATTTCGTGCGCAACTTCGAACAATGCCTGGAAACCGGTGGCTACCAGGGGTTCGAAGCGCGCCGCGAAGACGCGGCCAAGCGCGGCAAGTATCTCGGTATCGGCCTTTCCAACACCGTGTCCGGGGTCGCTATGGTCAACTTCGAACATGTCGAAGTGCGCTTCGATACCGAAGGGGGCATCACGCTGTTGTGCGGCGCCATGGATCACGGCCAGGGTCACGAGACCACCTTTAAGCAGGTGCTGGCCGACAAGCTGGGCGTCGATATCGACGGCATTCGCTACAAGATGGGCGATACCGATGTGGTGGCGACAGGCGTCGGCACGTTCAATGCCCGCTGCGCCGTTTTTGTCGGCTCGGCGGTAACCATCGCGGCGGAAAAGATTATCGAAAAAGGCAAGCGCATCGCCGCCCATATGATGGAAACGGCGCCAGGCGATATCGAATACCAAGGCGGCACGTTCTCTGTCGCCGGCACCGACAAATCCTTGGACATCACCGAAGTCGCCAAAACCGCCTTCCAGCGGCCCAAGTTGCCCGCCGATATCGAGCCCGGATTTTACGAGCATGGCGAGTTCGGCGTCGGCGAGGGGCCGGTCTATCCCAACGGCGCGCATCTGGTCGAAGTGGAAATCGACGCCGATACTGGACGCATCGAGATTACCCGCTATGTGGCCGTCGACGATGCCGGCGTGGTCCTCAATCCGCTTTTGTTTGACGGCCAAGTGCATGGCGGCATTGCCCACGGCGCCGGCCAGATATTGATGGAAGACATTCATTACGATGATGCCGGACAATTGCTGACCGGCTCGTTCATGGACTACGCCATGCCGAGGGCCGATGATTTCTGTACCTTCGAGCTGGCCGCCAACGAGGTGCCGACGGCGCGCAATCCCTTGGGTGTCAAAGGCGTCGGCGAGGCCGGCACGGTCGGCTCGATGCCATCGCTGATGAATGCCATCAATGATGCGCTTAGCCATATCGGCGCGCCCAATGTGGAAATGCCGGCGACCGCGGAAAAGGTCTGGCGATCCATTCAGGCAGCGGAATAAGGGGCGAGCGCACATGCCGCATAATGTTGAGATACCGGACTATGTGATCGAGCGCATCATGGCCAAGCGCGGCCGCCTGCATGTGTTTGATAAATTCGATCCCAAGAAGACCGCCTTGGTGGTTATCGACATGCAGAATTTCTTCGTGGCCGAGGTGGAAACGGCGCGCTCCATCTGCCCCAATATTAATAAACTCGCCGCCCATTTGCGGGATACCGGCGGCACCGTTGCCTGGGTGCTGATGTCCCTAGCCGATGAATTGGGCGGGCCTTCTAAATGGCCCATCTATCACGACTATTTCTTCACGCCGGAAAAAATGGAAGCCCACAAAGACAACCTTACCGAAGGGGCAGAGGGGCAAAAACTCTATCCGGATTTGAGCCCGGAAGACGGCGATATCATCACCAACAAGATGCGTTTCTCGGCCTTTATTCAGGGCTCGTCGGATTTGGACGAACAGCTGCGGGCGCGCGGCATCGAAAACGTGCTGATCGCCGGCACCGTAACCAACTTCTGCTGCGAGACCAGCGCCCGCGACGCCATGATGCTCGGCTATCGGGTGGTCATGGTCTCCGACGCCAACGCGGCCCGCTACGACGAAGACCATATCGTCGGGCTGACCACCGTCTGGCAAAGCTTCGGCGACGTGCGCTCTATGGACGACTGTATCGGCGACTTGCTGGTAAGTTATTGATATTAATTAAGATTTTCTGCCAAAGCCGCCTCCGCCGGGGGTCTCGATAACGAACACATCGCCGGGCGCCATCTCAGTCTGATCGGCGCCGGTAAGTTGGTCCAGGGTGCCATCGGCGCGCTCGACATGATTATTACCGCACAGGCCAGCCTCGCCGCCTTGCAGCCCGAACGGTGGGACCATGCGCGACGACGATACAATGGCCGCCGTCATCGGCTCCAGGAAGCGCACCCGGCGCACGGTGCCGTCGCCGCCTCTGGCCTCGCCATCGCCGCCGGAGCCGGTGCGGATGCGAAATTCTTCGAGCCGCACCGGGTGCCGGAATTCAAGAATTTCGGGATCGGTCAGGCGGGTGTTGGTCATGTGAGTATGAACGGCCGACGCGCCATCGAAACCGGGCCCGGCGCCGGCGCCGCCGCAGACGGTTTCGTAATATTGGTGGACGCCGTTGCCGAAGGTGAAATTGTTCATGGTGCCTTGCCCCGATGCCAGCGCGCCAGCCGCCGCCATGAGTGCGCCGGTGACGGTTTGCGAGGTTTCCACATTGCCGGCGACCACGGCAGCCGGCGGCAAGGGATTGAGGATGGTGCCTTCGGGAATGATGATTTCGAGGGGCTCCAGGCAGCCGTCGTTCAAGGGAATATCGTCGGCGACCAGGCAGCGAAAGACATAGAGGACGGCGGCCCGGGAAACGGCGGCGGGCGCGTTGAAGTTGCCGGCGTCCTGATCCGAGGTGCCGGTGAAATCGATAACCGCGCGGCGGGCGGCATGATCGACGCGGATAGCCACTTGAATGTGGGCGCCGTTGTCCATGGGCGCGGTAAAGGCGCCGTCCGGCAGCGCGTCCAGCACTTGGGCCACCTGCTCGGCGGCGTTGGCGCGCACGTGGCGCATATAGGCTTGAACAACGGGGAGCGTGAAGTGATCAACCATGCGGGCCAGCTCGGCAGCGCCTTTTTCGTTGGCAGCGATCTGTGCCTTAAAATCAGCGATGTTCTGATCGGGATTGCGCGCCGGATACGGGCCAGAGGTGAGCAGATCGCGCAACTCCACCTCGCGCAACCGGTCGTCCGACACCAAAAGAAAGTCGTCGATCAGCACGCCTTCTTCATGGATGGTGCGGGAAAAGGGCGGGATCGATCCCGGCGTAATGCCGCCCACATCAGCATGGTGGCCCCGGCTGCCAAGGAAGAAAAGGATGTCCTTGCCGCCCGCACCGAAGACCGGCGTGATGACGGTGATATCGGGCAAGTGGGTGCCGCCGTTATAGGGCGCGTTGAGGGCGTACACCTCGCCGGGCCGCATTGTCTCGGCCCGCTGGCGGATCACCGTCGCGATGCTTTCGCCCATGGAGCCGAGATGCACCGGCAAATGCGGCGCGTTGGCGATGAGAGCACCGTCCGCATCAAATAGGGCGCAGGAGAAATCCAGCCGCTCCTTTATGTTCACCGAGCTGGCGGTATTGGCCAGCACCGCGCCCATTTGTTCGGCAATGGACATGAAAAGATTGTTGAACACCTCCAACATCACCGGATCGGCTTTGGCCCCGATGGCCGCCTGGGCCGGGCGCGGCGTTGTGCGGATGAGAATAAGATGGCCGGGCCCGCTCAACCTTGCCGCCCAATCCGGCTCGATCACCGTGGTACCGGTAGCATCGATGATGATCGCCGGGCCATGGACTTGCATTTCCTGCGCAAGATCGGCGCGCCGGTAAATGGGCGTGTCGCGGGCGGCGCCGGCCACACGCATGGTCACGGTTTCGATGGGCGCGCCGGAGGCCGGGCCCCATTCCATGGCGCCATCGCTGGCCCGCTCGGCGCCGCCGACGGCTTCGACGAAGGCCGCTTCGATGACCAGGCTGCGTCCGGGATCGATGAAGCCGAAGCGGGACCGGTGGGCGGCACCGAAATCACCGGATACTTTGTCCAATGGGGCGAAGGGAACCTCCAGCGCCGTATCGGTGCCGGCGTATCGGATATGCAGGCGCCGGTGAATTTGGGTCTGATCGGCGGCGATGTTTTGATCGGCAAGCTCGTCCCGGCACTGGCTTTCAAGATCGGCAAGCACCGGTTCCAGATCCCGAAGGGCGCTGGTGGTCAACTCGATTTCAACGGCCCGCTCCCGGTGGGCGTGGACTTCGGCGAGGCCCATGCCGTAGGCCGACAAGACGCCGGCCAGGGGGTGGATGAATATGGTTTCCATGCCCAGCGCATCGGCCACCCGGCAGGCATGCTGGCCGCCGGCGCCGCCGAAACAAACCAGCGTGTATTCGGTAACGTCGTAGCCGCGCTGCACCGAAATGCGTTTGATGGCGCCGGCCATGTTTTCGACGGCGATGGTAAGGAAGCCCTCGGCGACGGCCTCGGCGGTTTGCTTGGTGCCGGTGGCGGCGGCGATCTCCTTCGCCAGCTCGGCGAATTTGGCAGCACTGATATCGGCTTGCAGGGGCTCATCGGCGCCCGGGCCGAACACATGCGGGAAGTGCCTGGGCTGGATGCGGCCGAGCATCACGTTCGCGTCGGTAATGGTCAGCGGCCCGCCACCGCCGTAACAGGCCGGCCCCGGATCGGCGCCGGCGGAACCGGGACCGACGCGCATGCGGGCGCCATCGAACCCAAGTACCGAGCCGCCGCCCGCCGCCACCGTGTGGATGCGCATGATCGGCGAGCGCAGGCGCACACCGGCAACTTCCGTATCGAAGGCGCGTTCAAACTCGCCAGCATAGTGGGAGACATCGGTGGAGGTGCCGCCCATGTCGAAGCCGATGATCTTATCGAAGCCAGCCATGCCAGCGGTGCCGGCGGCGCCGACAACCCCGCCGGCGGGCCCCGACAGAATGCTGTCCTTGCCGCGAAACAGCCCAGCATCGGTAAGCCCGCCGCTCGATTGCATGAACATCAGCTTGATCGAGCCGAGACTTCTAGCCACCCGGTCCACATAGGTTTTGAGGATCGGCGAGAGATACGCATCGACCACCGTGGTATCGCCCCGAGACACCACCTTCATCAACGGCGAGACCTCGGAGGAGACCGAAATTTGGGTAAAGCCGGCCGCCTCAGCCAAGGCGGCGATGCGGCGTTCGTGTTCCGGTGCCCGGTAGCTGTGCATCAGCACGATGGCGACGGCGCGAAAGCCGGCATCGTGTGCAGCGTCCAGGCCCGCGGCGGCGGTTTGCTCATCGAGGGGCTGGATCTCGGCGCCTGTAGCGTTCAGCCGGCCCGCCACTTCGAGGACGCGGCCATAGAGCCGTTCCGGCAATTGGATATCAAGGGCGAACAGGTCCGGGCGGTTTTGATAGCCGATCGCCAAGGCATCGCCAAAGCCCTGGTTGGTGACCAGCAAGGTGGGCGCGCCGGCGCGTTCCAAAAGCGCGTTGGTGGCCACAGTAGTGCCCATCTTGACCGCCGCCACGGCATCCGGGGGCACCGGATCATCGCCGGCCAGGCCGAGCAAGCGGCGGATGCCTTCTACGGCGGCGTCTTCATATTGGTCCGGATTTTCCGAAAGCAGCTTTTCGGTCACCAGCGTTCCGTCCGGGCGCCTGGCCACCACATCGGTGAAGGTGCCGCCCCGGTCAATCCAGAATTGCCATTGATTGTCATAAGTCATTGATATTATTCATTATTCAATTATTCACATTAACATCACAAAAAAATATATAGAAATACTTCAATGCCTTAAGGTGAGCCAGTTTCACAATTCACTCACAAAAACCAAGTTCCAATCGAGCAGATTTGAACAATATCCTGCAATCAATTACCAACAGCAACCACCCCAAATAGTTTTCAGATTATTCTCTCCAAGGGGCGTTTCTCCGAAGATAAAGCATAAATACACTATGACAAAGAGCACTGCTTCACTGACAAGGTAGATGGGAGAAGATCAATACATCGCTTTGTAAGCAGTTCTATTTAGATGATTTTCGAAGTTGGAGGAATGAAAACTACCAACGGTTATTGATGTGTTTACATCACAGCAATTCGAAACATCTAGCGAAACGAAATGGAGCAATACGATATGGAGAATGATCATGTGACAATAAGAAACAACGAAAAATATCGCTACATAAGCTGACCGAAGGGAAGCTCTTGCCAGCATGGCAAGCAATCAACCACAGCAACATCAACTACCGAAAGGGACAACATGCAGAACAGGGAATATTTGAAATATGATCAATTTGTAGCAGGTGTGGACCAGAATTTGACAGCCCATATGAACGAGACCGGTGCAGTACCTTACTTCCTTACAGTGACCTACAAACCGTATGAAAAATTTTGGACCAGTGCCGATCCAATTTTAGGAAAATCAATTTTGAAATCGTTTGAAAATTGCTATGCACGATTGATGGATGGAAAAACGATACTAGGCAACAACTACAATCGAAAAGGCCGATCCAAACCGCCAACATATGCTTTCCTGGATTATCCATCCACCAAGTATAACCGTAAAACAGATGGATTTTCATATTTCCAAAGAATGAAACTTCAAAAGGGTCATCCAGAACTTACACCCCACATTCACTCTA
>JABHAA010000070.1 GCA_018674495.1 Rhodospirillaceae bacterium
CACAGAGACTGGCCGCTGTTAAAGCAGTGGATCCAGAAACAAAATGCTCTATCAGGCGATCTTGTTTATAGTGGCTAAGGCGGCTCTTGCGCATAGGTCCCATGATAACCCCAAAATCATGTTATCTGGGTCAGCCCCAAACCGATTTGTTCCCATCAAATTGATTCATTTTCATCCGGAACCGCTCTAGCGAGTAAGTCCGCGCAGGATGCCTTTCAGCAAGTCTTCCACCTTCGGCTTTTCCCGGCGGGGTTCCGGGGTTGGCGCGGGCTGAGGGGCCGGGGCGGACGTTCTGGGCGGCGGTGCTGGGGCTGGCGCCTGCCCACCGCTTAGGCCGGGCAGGATTTTATCGAGGATGCGCGCGGCGCCGCGATTTTTCTTGCGCAGTTTTTCCAGCGCCGGGATTGGAAGACGGATACCGCCGCCCGGCAGCTTGCCGGTTTCCAGCTTCACCCGGGGCGCATCCAGGGCGCCACGGACCGAGAACGGGATCGATGGCCGCCGCCTTGTGTTTTTCAGCAAGAGCGCCGTGGCCAGGGTCTGCACCAGATCAAGCTGGCCATCGGCCTTGATCCGCCAGCCCGGCAGATCGACCGTGCCACGCATGGAGCCTTTGCCCAGATCGGAGGCCAATGTCAGATCGTTGAACGCCACCACGCCGTTATTGATGGTGTAGGCGCCGTTGATATCGGCGAGGCTGTTCGAAGCCCTGCCGCCAAGGACGGCGCCCAGCTTGTTGACCGAGCGCAGCACCCCGGCGAGCCCCGACAGCACCGAACGCCCGGTGCCCGAAGTGTCCACGCCGATGCGCTTGAGCGCCGCCGTGCCGCGCCCGTTGAGGCTGGCGATCAGTGCCGCCTGATTGGCGCCAACCGCGCCCAACTCGCCGCTGGCTGACATGCGCCCTCGGGTAATCTGGCGCCCGCCGAAGGCGGCCTGGGCGGCGGCGGCATCCAGATTGGCGAGTGTGTAGCGCGCCACCAATTGAGCGCCGCCGGGCCCGCCCGCGACAGAGCCATCGAGACGCAGATCGCCGCCGAATACGAGACCGGTCAGCTTGTTGATGTTGAGCGTGCCGCGATTGAGGGCGGCGGTTAGATCGGCGTTGACCAGACGCAGCTTGCCGAATTTAACCGAATCCGATTTGACGGCCAGATTGCCACCAAATTTGTGTAAGCCTGCCAGATCGATCGGCGCCCGCGACCAGCGTCCGCCGCGCGCCGCCTGGGCCGGAATGATCCCCGCCGTGCCGGCCGATTGCCGCGCCGTCACGCCGGGCCACGAGGCGCGCCATAACAATGGCGCTGGCGGCGAGGCGGCGGCCTTTTTCGATGCGGGCAGGAAGCGCTCGATATCGATATCGCTGGTGTTTAGTCTGGCATCGATGCTGGGTACTTTGGCGCGCAAATTCACATCCACATTGCCGCCGATGGCAACACCGCCAATGTCACCTTCGATGCTGGTAATTTTCATCTTATCGGTTGTGCCGGTCAGGAACCCCGATACCGAAAGACCGCCGATGCGCCCCTTTTTGGGCCGGTAGTCGGTGCCCAGATTGCGTACCAGCCGGGCCAGATCCCGGTGTTGAATATTGAAACCCATTTCCATCTGGGGCGTCCCGATCAGGCTCTTGATCTTGCCGTCGAGGATCACCTTGCCGCCGAAGGCTTGCGCATTGCTCTTGATCTGGATGCCCGCCAGCCCGCCCGAGACGGTGCCGCTAAGTGCTAGCCGGCCTAGCCCCCGAACCGGGATCGGCGGGGTGATTTTGGCCAGCTTGAAAAATCGGTTGAGGTTCTTGCCTTCTATGCGGAAATTGACATTGCCCAGCCTTGGATTGGCCTTGGTCAGCCCGGTGAGGGCGCCCGACAGGCTGGCATTGATGCCGCCGGCGTCGGCGACGCGCAAACGATCGATGCGGAGATCACCGCTGGCCAGAACCATGTCGGCGGCGATGCCGCGCACCGGCAGGCCGTGGAAGATCAGCGTTTTGACTTGAGCGCGAAGCTGCGCATCGATGCCGGCAAGGGCGCCCAATGATGGAAGCTCGGCGCTGGTGGCTTTGGGGGCGGCTTCGGGCTCTTTTGTTGCCGCCGCGGCGCTGGCCGGCCTTCCGGTCCGCTTTGGCG
The DNA here is from genome assembly GCA_018674495.1 of Rhodospirillaceae bacterium. Classification (GTDB taxonomy): domain Bacteria; phylum Pseudomonadota; class Alphaproteobacteria; order Rhodospirillales; family UBA2165. The sequence continues at coordinate 2,130 of JABHAA010000070.1, forward strand.
CCGCCACTTTGGCCAGATAGGAATCCAGATTGATACGGTCCACCGAAATCGTGGCATCGATGCCGGGCCGCGCACCAAGCAGCACCGAGGCATCGCCGCTCACCGTGGTACCGTCGAAACGCAGTTTGAAATCCCGGAGCCGCGCCGCATCGGGCCTGGCAGCCAACTTGGCGGCGAGGGTCAGCTGGCGCAACTTTCCTGCCGCGACGCCGCCCGTATCGATGTCCAGCCAGCTCAGAAACTTCCTGAGATCACTGGTGGTCGCGTCGAGATTGCCCCCGAACTGCGGCGCGCCGCCGCTTTGGGTGATGAAACCAAACAGGGCGACGTCCGTGTTGCCCGGCAATAGGGCGGAAAACTGGTTGAGGGTAATCTCCTGACTCGCCAGGGAATAGTTGAGCTTGGCCTGGCGGATCGGTTGGCCCCGATAGGTGACCGCTTCGACCGACAGGTTCACCGTGGCGCTGAGGTTTTTCGGCAAGCGGGTAAGGTCGATCACCGCCGCCGGCTTTGCTTTGGCTTGCCCCGCCGCTGGTTTGTTGGCCTTGAGTGCTGGCGGCGATGTGGGCGGCGGCACGGCGCCCTTGCCGGCGGGCTTGGCGGCCACCGGCGCCGGGGTCCGCAAAAACCCATCCAGATCGAGCCGGTTGGCGGCCAGGGAAATTTCGATTTCCGTCGCCTTGCCGGTTTTGACCTTGATGGCGCCGCTCATCTGGGTGTCGGTAAAGCGGACGCCGATGCCGGTGATATTGGCGCTGCTGGCCGACGCCACGACGTTTGCATCGATGCCGAAGGGCCGCGCCAGGGCGCCGCCTGAGGCCGGCAATCCGGCCGTGGCGCTCAAAATCGCATCCAGGCTCTTGCCCGAGATGGCGATCTTGCCCTTGACGCTGGGCGCGTCCTGCAAATTGGTGAGTGCGCCGGAGAACTGGGAGCGAACGGTGCCGGGAATGGCGGTTAGATCGAAATTAAAGGGCAGCGTGCGGCCCTGGACAATGGCGCCGGTGGAGCCCAGGAACGACAAGGGAATGCCGCGCACGACGGCACTTCCCGATGCTTCCCACGGACCTTTCAGTGCGGCCATGGCAAAGCGGCCGTTTAGGTTATCGATGGTTTCGGTGCGCCCGTTACCAGCGTTCTTGAACGACACCCGGCCGCCTTCGATGGTGAAATTGTCGATGGAAAGCTGCGGGCGGAAATCGAACAGCGGGGCGTCCGGCGCATCGCTTGATGTGCCGGGCTGCGATGCCGGCTGGGGCGCAGTGGAGGGCGCCGTTTTCGCCACCGGTGTGAAGGTGAAATTGTTGCGCCCGTCTTCCAGAATTTCCAGGCGCAATTCGGGCTCCACCAGGATCACCGATTGCACCCGGACGGCGCCAGAGAACAACGGCGCCAGGGCCACATGCACTTCCAGGCGTTTGAGGGTCACCATGTCGGCGCTGGAGGCGCCCTCGACATTGGCGAGGCGCGCATTTTCGATCACCAGCCTGGGCGCCGGTAAAAGCTGGATGCGGATATCGCCGTCGATTTCCACGGCGCGCCCGGTCGCCGCCGCCGCTTCCGTCTGGATCATGCCGCGATACTGGTTCCAGTTCATGAAACCCGGAACGATGAGCACTGCCGCCACCAGCGTTACCAACAAACCGGCAATGATGATCAGTATCTTGTTCAAAATCTGGCTACTCCGAAACGCGTAATGGGCGCGGCCAACAGTAAAGCATAAATGAGCCCGGTTGAAAGCGCCCAGGGTTGAAAGAAACGGCCCGGTCTTGTGATTGGCCAATCGTGGTCCGATACTTGATGGTGCCCTCACAACAACAAAATTACCGGATTTTTACCCCATGACCACCGCTGCCGCCATTTTTACCAGTCTCGTTACGAGCGGCATGGGGCGCGCTTTTCGGCACCGGGATTTCACCCTGTTCGCGCTGTCAGGATGGCTGGCCAATTCGGGCATGTGGTTGCAGCGCATCGGCGTGCAATGGCTGACTTGGGAGATCACCGGCTCCTATGGCTGGCTGGGTGCCATGGCTTTTGCCGACGCCGCTGCCATCATGATTTTCCTGCCTATTTCCGGCACACTCGCCGACCGCGGCAACCGGCTGGTATTGTCGCGAATTGCCCAGTTCCTGCTGATGGGATTGTCGCTGTCGCTGGCGGCGGCGACATTGGCGGGTGTTATAAATATTTGGGGGCTCTTGGCGTTTATGGCCCTGCACGGCGTCTTCGAAGGGCTCTGGACGCCGCTTCGCATGTCGATCACGCCCAACCTGGTGCCCCGCGAAGACATGCCGTCGGCGATCGGCATCGGCTCGTTGTTTTTCAATCTGGCCCAGTTCATCGGTCCCGCCGCCGCCGGCATCCTGATCGCCATCTTCGCCGACCGCCAAATCGGCATCGGCGTTCTGTTCGTGATCACTACGGTAAGTTTTTTCGGCTATTTGGTGGTGCTTTTCATCATCAAATTGCGTCAGGACGAAACCAAGGCCGGGCCGCGCGGCAGCTTTCTGGCCGATTTCAGAGACGGCGTTATCTACGTGGCGCGCATGCGCGGCCTTGCCTGGTTCATGGCGCTGATGCTGGTTACCACGGTGATCATGCGCGCCTTTCGCGAATTGCTGGCCGGCTACGCCGACGGCCAGTTCCAGGCGGGACCGGAAGGCCTGGCCATGCTGACCTCGGCGATCGGCATCGGCGCGGTCGTCGGCTCGATCTTCGTTGCCAACTACAAATCGTCGGCTGGGATGACCCGGCTGGTATTTTGGTCCTTCGCCCTGGCCATCGTTATGCAGACCGGTTTTGCGTTGGCGCCCACATTCTGGTTCGCGTTGATCTGTACCGCCGGGCTCGGCGTTACCGTCGCCGTCGGCGGCATCGGCTCACAGATTTTGGTGCAAAGCGCCATCCATGGCGAGATGCGCGGCCGCGTCATGAGCCTTTGGAGCATCATCGTCCGCGGCGGCCCGGCTGTCGGCGCCTGGATCATCGGCACTTTCACCGATATCTGGGACTTTCAATTGGTGATGATCGTCGCCACCGCCGCCTATCTGGTGTTTTTCCTGGCGATGCTGCCGAAAAAGGCGGTGATCACGGCCACCTTGGAATCGACGCCGGAGGACCGGGCCTAACCTGTCAGTTCTTTCCGCAGCAACGCCGCGCTGGCGCCAAGGGCTTTTAGCTTATCCTCGGCGCCCTCCAGCTTCCAGGCCGGCCACAAGGTTTCCGGCTCCGTAAGCCACACCGGTTTGGGCAAGCTGCCGGTCTCGATCATGCGTCCCTCCCAATCGATCTCATTCGCGCCAAAGCGCCACCTTGTTCAACGCGTCGGCGCATCGAACCCGCCCCGCAACCGACCCGATGACATGATCCGACAGGGCCTGAACCATCCAAGCCTCGGCGTGTTTATCGGGGATTGGATAGGGCGCGTTGAGACCCAACCGGCCAGCGGGTTCAAAACCAAAGCGGGGATAGTAGCCGGGGTCGCCAAGAACGAATACCAAATCCGTGCGGGCCAGCCCGATCAAACGCAGCCCTTCCTCGATCAATTTGCTGCCTATGCCCTGGTCTTGCGCTTCGGGAACGACAGCCAGAGGCGCCAGGATTTGAGCGGATACCGGTTTCTTGGCACCAATCAGCCTGACGGATGTGAACAGAATGTGGCCGGCTGGCTTTCCGTCAAGCAGCGTCAGCAACGAGAGCTTAGGATCGGCGCCAGGATCACCTAACAATTCCGCTACCAGCTGGGCCTCGTTGTCGCGGCCGAATGCGCGGCGCTCAATGTCGAATACGTCATCGATATCCGTGTCCGCCGCTTCACGAAATACAAGTGCCATTGCGCCCAGATACCTAATACATATTCCGTTCGTTCACGGTCGAACGATCCGGAACACGCCTAACGGGGTGGGCGGGGGCGTAAGTTGGGGCGCCGGTTTTGCTGCACCAGCCCATACATGCCGCGCACGTTATGTTTGATGAAACGGTCATAGCCGCTCCAGTTTCTGTACTTGTCCATGGTTACGGTGGCGGCGACCTCGTCAGCGCTTCGCCCGGCGCGGGCCAGCTTGGTCACCTGATCGCGGAGGCTTGTAAGGTATCCCCGAAATGCGCGCACATCGTCCTTGTTGCCAAGGCGCCCATGGCCAGGGGACAGAATATCGAAATCCATGGCCTCGACATTTTTGAGCGAGGTGAACCAGTCATCCAGATAGGTGTCGGGAAGGTCGCGAAATGCGACCGACTTGACCGGGATGAAATCAACCACGTGCAGTACCCGCTCGGCGGGGAAGGAAACGACGATGGAATTGTCCGAATGGTTGCGCCCAACAAAACTTAAAACCGCCATTTTGCCGCCCAACTCGACGGTCATGGTATCGGTAAAGGTGATATCGGGGGCCTGGGTCGGGCGCGCCTCGTCGATGATGTCGCGCTTGGCGGCGGCGTGGGCAATGAAGATGGCGCTGTCGGCGAACACCTCGCCGCCGGAAATATGATCGGCGTGATCGTGGCTGTAGATCACGTAGCGGACCGACCGGTTGAAACGCCGGCTGAGCTCCGCCTTCAGCCAGGCCGACGCGCCCTTGTTGATTGGGTCGACCAGGATCACGCCACTCGGTGTCACCATAAAGGCCGAATTATGGAAGTTGTTCTTGAACTGATAAACATCGCCCGCGATTTGCGTGATGGAGCGTTTCGGCGCCCGCCGCCGGGGCGGCGGCGGCGGCGG
>JABHAA010000071.1 GCA_018674495.1 Rhodospirillaceae bacterium
AATGTTCGAACCCTTCAACCGCCTCGGTCTTGAAGCGGGAGAAATCGAAGGCACCGGCATCGGATTGACGATCACCAAACAGATCATAGAATTGCTGGACGGACGCATAGGGTTTGAAAGCGAGGAAGGCACCGGCAGTACTTTCTGGTTTGAACTTCCGATCGCGGAAGATAATTTGTCATCTCAAGATGAAATAGCCAAAGCGGTTATTTCAGACGTTAAACTCGGCATCGCCAACGCCCAAACCCAAACCATTCTTTATATCGAAGATAATCCCTCTAACCTGGCCTTGATGAATGCGGTGATTGGCCGCCTCCCCAATTTTACGATGCTGTCCGCTCCCAATGCTGAAGTGGGCTTGGATCTGGCCAAAAACGAATTGCCCGAGCTTATCCTCATGGACATCAATCTGCCCGGAATGGACGGCGTAGAAGCGCTTAGGAAACTCCGCTCGGATGACGCAACGAAAAACATTCCCGTCATCGCCCTGACCGCAGCGGCCATGCCCCATGAGATCGAACGCGGCAAACAGGCTGGGTTTGAAGAATATATCACCAAACCTATCAACATCGACGAAATCCTAGAGGCAATGACCGTGCATCTGCGCTACGCAGTATATAGTGCTCCGGCAGGCCCGCCTTTCTAGAACTATCAACAGAAGCGGTTAATTCGAATTTTTATCGATATCGTTCAGAACTTGCCCTAGTGGAATAAGCCGGGCCGGGATAGGATCGATGATCGCCAGCTATTCTGAATTTTGCCACCGATGATCCAAGCCACCGACAAAATGGAAACCTCCGCCCTTCGCCGCCAAGTGGCCGCCCAGCGCCTTCAGGAAGAAGGCTTGGATGCCTTGCTCGCCGTGGCGTCGGGGTTTCATTCGTTCCTGGAGCCGAACCTGGCGTTCGTGCTGTCCGACTTCAAAGCCATCGGCGATGCCGCCGTTATTGTCCGCCGCGATGGCTCCTCCACCCTGATCGTGACGCCGGGCTGGGACATCGAGCGCGCCGCTGGCGGCTCCACAACAGATCAGACGCTGGCCGGAGATGATCTGATCGATTGCATCGCCGATTGCCTGAGCCGCGACGGCATAAACCCTTCTTCCATGGCTACCGACGGCATCGGGCTTTTGGGCCATGCCATGTCGGCACGGCTGGAGGATTTGCTGGCCGGTAAGGCCAAACCGCTGGACAACCTGATCCGCTCCCTGGCCCGTTGCCGCAGCGAGACTGAGATCGCGCGCGCCGAGAAGGCCACATGGATCGCCGAGCGGGGCTATGAGCGATTGCTTGAAATTGCGCGCCCGGGGATGCGGGAATTTGAGCTGGCCGCCGACATCTATTGCCATATGAAGGAAATCGGCGGTGACGATAATTTTCTGCTGATGAGCGCCTCGCAGCACAATCTCGGTGTCCGCGCAGCCGGCGAGCGCATGCTGGAAAAAGGCGATATCATCCTCGCCGAAATTACGCCCAGCTTCGAGGGCCAGTTCGCGCAGCTTTGCCGCACCGTGGTGATCGGCGAAAAGCCCGATGGCTATGACGAAACCTACGCTATTCTGCAGCGGGCCATGCAGGCAGGCCAAGCAGCGGCGGTTCCCGGCGTCCGAATGTCGGAGGTGGCGGAGATTATCAACGGGCCGTTCCGAGACGCCGGATACGGCGATTATTGCCGCCCTCCCTATATGCGGGTGCGCGGCCACGGGCTAGGGCTAACCTCCAACCTGCCCGGCGACGTTGCCGTCACCAACGATATCGAGCTGGAAGAAGGCATGGTGTTCGTGATGCATCCCAACCAGTATTTGCCGGAAACCGGCTATTTGATGTGCGGCGAGCCGGTGGTGATTACCCCGGACGGCGCCCGCGCCTTGTCCTCAAGCCGGGCTGAGCCGGACGCGGTTCCGATATGACCATGCAAACCATGCATCCCGCAGTCTTGCTTGGCGCCTATGGCTGGGAGCAAAGCCGTATGCCGGCGGACGAGTTTGAGCTGCGCATGAAAGCCGCCCATGACCTTATGGACGCCAACGATTGGCGCGCCCTGTTCGTCTATGGCGACGCCGTGGAACACCGCGCGCTCGGCTTCCTCACCAACTTCATCCCGCGCCTCCGCTGGGCCATCGCCATGCTGCCGAGGGACGCAACGCCCCGCATCCTGCTATCGGTGGGTCAGCGCGACGTGCCTTACATGGGTGCAATGACCTGGATCGAAGATGTGCATACAGGATGGACCTGGGACGCAAGCTTCGATCCCTGGTTTGATGAATTCTGCACCCGCGAAGACGGCACGGTGAAGATCGGCCTCTTGGGTAAGGATTTGATGCGCCGCGAATTTCTAACGGCCTTGGAGAACAGCACGGCGGGGCGCATCGAATTTGAACGCGGCGACGAAATATTTGCGCCCTTGCTATCCAAAAAGCGCCCGCGCGAGATGGCCTTGATCAGTGATGCCTGGCGCATTGTTGAGGCGGCGGCAGACGCCATGGCCCAAAGCTGGCAGGGCGGCAGCGACGCGATGCACTCCGCCATCGAAGCCGAACGCCGGGCGCGCGGCTTGGCGGCCCATGATGTGCGGGTACTGTTCAGCACCGATGGCGGTCGCACCCTGGTTCCGTTCTATGGCATCACCGAAGGCAGGGGCGATCCCATGGTGGCTTACATCGCGGTCAAGTATCTAGGGCTTTGGGCGGAAAGTTTCGTGACCATCGGCGATGGCGCCCAGCAAGCCAAGGCGCGGGCCGGGGCGGCCTTGGGCGCCATGATCGCGGCTGCCAAACCTGGTGTCCCGGTTTCCGAAATCGCTGATATCGCCCTCGGTCATTTGGCCGGGTCTGCGGCCCATCCGATGATCGGCGCCAATTTCGGCCATGCCATCGGCCTTTCAATGACCGAGGCACCGGAATTTACCATCGACAATTCGGCAAGCCTACAGTCGGGCAATTGCTACACATTGCGCTTTGGCATATCGGACGAGGCGGTGGGATGCGCACTGGTCTCGGCCATGGTGCACATAACAGCCGATGGCACTCAGATTATTGGCCGGATCGCCTGAGCGGCTATTGCTTTCGAAGCCGCGCCGATGCTGGTAAATACTGCGCAAACGCAATCACTGAAACCCAGAAAAGGAATTCCCAATGTTCTATCGTTGCGCCCCGCATGCCCCCGCCGATCATGGCCACGGCTACACCGTAGCCGAGGGCAAGAAGCATTTCACCGTCGATATCCATTGCCACGTGGCGCTGCCGGGGCTCAATGACATCTTCGCTGGCATCGAGCCATCCGCCTTGCAGGCCAGAGCCGAACGCAATCCGCTGACCGCCGAGGTTAACGCCAAACAAGGCGAAACCATCGCCGCGAACCTGACAGACCCATTGGTGCGCATTGCCGATATGGACCGGGACGGCATCGACGTACAGGCCATTTCGCCGTCCCCCTATCATTACAATTACGGCTATCCGGCGGACGCGACCCGGCAATCCTGCCACATGATCAACGACCGCATTGCCGAGATTGTGGCTGAACATCCTGACCGTTTCGTTGGCATGGGTACTGTACCTTTGCAGGACGGCGACATGGCGCTAGCCGAAATGAAGCGCTGCATAGACGAGTTGGGTTTCAAAGGCATCGAGATTTCCACAAATGTGGAGGGCACTGATTTGACCCGCGCCGGCCTGGAAAAATTCTTCGCCCATGCCAGCGAAACCGGCACGCTGATTTTCATGCACCCCATCGGCTCTTCCATTCAAGATCGCATGGACGATCACTATTTCCGCAACCTGATCGGCCATCCGTTGGAGAGCGCGCTGGCGGTCGGCCATCTGGTGTTCGATGGCTACCTCGACCGCTATCCGGGCCTCAAAATCTGCATCGCCCATGGCGGCGGCTATATCCCCGCCTATTGGGGCCGCTTCGATCATCCTTGGGAGCGGCGCGACGATTGCCGGACAGAAATCAACACCACCCCCATGGAGCATATCAAGAAGCTCTATTTCGACACCGTGGTCTTCAACGAGCCGCAGCTTCGCCACCTGATTGAAATATGGGGCGCCGATCACATCGTCATGGGCACCGATTACCCCTTCGACATGGCACAGCCCGACCCGGTCGGGCATGTGAACTCGGTTAAGGGTTTGAGCGAGGCCGACAAGGCCCGCATCATGGGCACCAACGCGGCCGAGCTATTGGGGATCGAGGTGCCGGTTTCCTAGGCGAGCCGAACAGTGACGGTGAAAATTTTGGGCTCCCGGTAGTCCTCAACGCCCTTTCCGACCCTAGGCCAACAACCCGGTTAAACACTCCCGGTCACTGGCCCAGACTTTGGGCGGGGCGCGGCCCAGACCACCACAACCACGCGGTGATACTGGCACCAACGCCCAAGGCGGCAATGGTCAGCCAGGGGGCGGCGCCATCGTCGGTACCTGGCGGGCGCAGGAACAGGGCCAGACTGGTCAGGATCAAAAAGACGCGGATGGTGACCGGAACCGGAGCGCGAAGATACCCTATGGCGGCGATGGCAAAAAATATTGTGCCGGCGAACGTGGCCAGGGTCCGCCAGACAATAGCCACCGGATCGCCAACCAGTAACAGCTCGGGTGAGTAGACAAAAACGAAGGGGGCGATGAAGGCCATGGCTCCGAGCCTGAGGCTGATCCAACTGGTCTGCATTGGATTTGCGCCAGCGATCGAAGCCGCCGTGTAGGAGGCGATGGCGACCGGCGGCGACAGCATCGATAACATGCCCGTATAAAGCAGGAACATATGGGCCGCCAGTGGATTGAAACCGACTTTGATCAGCGCCGGACCAATCAACACGGCCAACAACAAATAGACCGAGATGGTCGGCATGCCCATACCCAGGATCACCGCCAACAGGGCCGCCATCAGCAACAGCGCCAATTGGCTCTCACCGCCAACTTGAATCATCACCAACGACAGGTTGAACCCCAAGCTGGTGACGTTGAGAACGCCGATGATGACCCCGGCGATGCCGACGATGATACCAATTTCCAACAAACCGGTGCCGCTGCTGACCAGCACCTCGGCCAACTGGCGGGGCGACAGGCGGGAATTTTTTTTCACATAGGACAGCAGTAAAACCGTTACCACGGCGGTCAATCCGGCCTTGCCGGCACTGAAATTCAGCCCGAAAAGCGCATAGACCAAAACCACCAAGGGGATGACGAACAGCCAACCGTCGCGCAACACGGCGGCTGCCTTGGGTAACAGCGATCGGTCGATGCCGGCGAGCTTCAATTTGCCGGCCTCCAAATCGATCTGCAGGAAGACCAGCACGTAATAGAGAAGCGCCGGAATGATCGAAGCCAAAACGACAACCCGGAACGGGAGTTCCAAAAATTCAGCCATCAGGAACGAGGTAGCCCCCAACACCGGCGGCATAATTTGGCCGCCGGTGGAGGCCACTGCCTCGATGGCAGCGGCGGTTTCGGCGCGATAATTATTATTTTTCATCAACGGGATCGTGACGACGCCGGTGGTCACCACATTGGAGACGGCGGTGCCGGAAATTGATCCAAACAGGGAGCTCGCCATGACCGAAATTTTGGCCGGCCCGCCCCGGTAACGGCCCATGGCGACCATTGCCAGATCGGTGAAAAAGCGACCGCCGCCGGTGGCAAACATGAGGTTCCCAAGGACCACGAAGGCCAGCACGATTTTCGCCGCCACCAGCAGCGGCAGGCCGATCAAGGCATTGGTATCGATATACAGATAAACCAGCAAGCGCTCCCACTTTACGGTAGGACCTTTGAGCGGGGCCGGCACCAAATCGGCAAACAGGCCATAGGCTATGAACATCAACAGAATGATCAACAAGGCGTTGCCAACCAATCGCCGGGTAGCCTCGATCAACAAGATGATCGCAATCAGCCCGGACAGCCATTTATCGATGGTCAAAAGGGGCGATTCATAAAGAAGTCGCTCGTAATCGATGACCAGATAGAGCCCCATCGCCAGGGTCGCACAAATCGCCAGCCAATCGAACCATGGAACCCTGGTGCGCGACTCGCCCCGGTGCGCCTTCACGGTCAAAAAGACGGCACTGAGAACCAGGGTCCAAAACAGTGCCAAAAACTGTTCGGTCAGGATACTGACCTTGGCCCAATTTGTAATGTCGGTGGCCCACAACAGGCCGGTCGCTGTGATCGAAAACAGCACCGCCTTGGCGAGCCACCGGACCGGGCCGCTCAGGTTACGGAATCGGCTACCAGCCGCCACCGCCTCCTCGGCGGCCCAGCTCGCGCCGTCATCGGCGGCTTCGGTCACGAAACACCGAGGCGCGGTTCAGGGCCGACTGACAATGGTCCGGAACCGCTCTGGGCCTACTTCGCTAACAGGGTTGATTGCACCTTGTCCAAATCGGCACTCCAGAGGCCCAAATCTTTGTACGCCTTTACGGCCGCTTTATGGAACGGGATGGTGGCATTGGTCTTGGCCATGCTTTTTCGCGAAAATTGGCGGAAAAACGGCGCCGATTTTTGGATGTTCGTTTCCATATCATGCAAAGCCCGCACCAATTTACCGGCTGTGGCGTCGGACATGTCGCTGGATGCAAACAGATAATTTTCGAACCCTTGCAATAAGGTATTCGCCTTAAGCGCCGGAGAGACGCCCTTAGGCAGTTCGCGGGCAAAGGTGCCGGGAGTGTGGCTAGCCATTTTTTTCAAACCATCGGCAGTGCCGACGATGGGCAGAAAGCGCACGCCACCCGGGATGGTCGCGTCGATTTCGCGCAATTTGGCCGGACCAACGGCAAAGTAAATCGAATCGATTCGGTTCTCGACCAGCAATTGAGAGCCGTTGATGATGTTGGGAACCGGCGTCACCTGGACGTCATTCCAAGTCAATCCAGCGCCGGCCAAAACGGCTCCGTTCAAATGCAGTACCGTCAATTGGGCCTTAAACTCACCGGCCAATTTTTTTCCTTTGAGATCGCCGATAGTTCGGATCGGCGAATCGTTGCGGACAATCATGCCGCCAAATAACGGGAACATGATCGACAGCAAGCGCACCTTCGGTGCTGGCAGGAACGGCTTTTTTCCCCGGTAAGCCAGCCGGGCCTCGTTCATGGAGGCCAAACCGAGCTGCACCTCACCGTTGTCGACCAGCGATAGAACGATGCTGGAGCCGGCATGAGGCTGGACCGTGGTTTTCACGCGCTCGGACAGAATTTTTGCCAAGGTGGCTCCGGCCGCATAGTACAGGGAGCCAACGGGGTTGGTCCCGATATTGAGCTGCTGGGCGCCCGCCGGGTTGGATGCAAATGACAACATGGCGGCGCCGGCAAGGGCGGCGGTGGCAAAGTGGCGGATATTGAACATTCTGATATTCCTTCCTGGGTTTTTAATGGAGCGCCAATTTGGCTAGCATTTTACTTTGCCGTCTTGGTGCCTCTTTCGAACTACTCGTAATGGTAAAGGGGAGGATAATGCTTGTCATGTGAATTGCACGCCGCTCACTCGGTGACGGTCTCAACTGCCTTGACGATCTTACCCGCATCCACGGCAATATAGCTTTCAAGTGGTGGGCTGAAAGGCACTGGCACGTCGGGCCGGGTGACCCGGATGATCGGTGCCTTAAGAGACGAAAAACCCTGTTCGGCGACGCTCATGCCGATTTCCGAAGCGACGCTGCAGCGCAAGTTTGCCTCATCAATAACCACGAGGCGGCCGGTTTTCTCAACCGAAGCCAGGATGGTTTCCATATCCAGCGGGACGATGGTTCGGGGATCGATTACCTCGACCGAAATGCCCCTTTTGGACAATATTTCAGCTGCTTCCAACGCGGTCTGAACGGTGAACGACGTGGCCACAATGGTCGCGTCGCCGCCGGCACGGCGGATATTGGCCTGGCCGAATGGGATCTCGTAATTGCCGTCCGGGACATCGTCTTCAATGGCAAGCAATTTGGCATGGTCGATAACGATGGTCGGGTTGTCGCTGAGGATGGCTTGGCGGATCAGCCCTTTGACATCGGCCGGCGAAGACGGCAATACAATCTCCAACCCCGGACAATTGAACAGCATGGCCTGCGGGCTGTGGCTGTGCTGGGCACCACCGCCGCCGCGCAATCCGTGCAGCATGTGAAACACCACCGGCACCGAGATCTGACCGCCCGACATATAATGAGCGTTGGCGGCCTCGTTGACGATCTGCGACCAGGCTTCAAAAATAAAACTGGCGGTGCCGATATCGACAAATGGACGATCGCCGGCCATAGCGGCACCGATGCCGGTCGCCGCCACAGCCGCCTCGGAAATGGGTGGATCGCTTATTCGGTCTTCAAAGTCTTCGCGCAGCCGGTCCACCAGATTATTCAAGGGGCTAAGGCCAAGGATATAACTGCCGATCACGCTGACCCGGTCGTCTTCGGACATGCAGCCATGCAAACCGTCGATCAACGCTTTGGCGTAGGTAATCTTGCTCATTGGTCTTTGCCTTCGGCGGCAATAGTCATGTGAATACCCCCTCTAAGGCGCTTTCCGGTTCCGGCAATGGGCTGGCCAGAGCCATGGATTTGGCCGCTTCCATGGTGCCGATAACCCGGCGATCTATTTCGTCGATCTCGGCAGGTAGGAGGATGTTGTCCTCGATCAGGCAGCGAACCCGGGCAAGCACGGGATCATGTTCATTGATCCACGCCGCATGTTGGCCGGAAATGAGTGCGCCATCGGTCGCGGCGGCAAGATTAGTTATGCCGGTGGCCAATTCCGGCCAGATCGGGCGGGAGCCAGGCCAGCGGACGGTCTTGGCCTCGATAAACGCGGGTCCTTGACCGGCTCTGATCGCGGCGACGGCGGTGGCGGCGATGGCGTATACCGCGCCGGCGTCGGCGCCATCAACGGATTGGGCAGCAATGCCTACCGAGCGCGGAATATCGATGAGATCCTTGGCCGCGTTGACCGAGGACGGATATTCCCCGGCCGAAGCGCCGGGGGCGCCAAGGCTGTTATTTTCACAAACAAATAAAACCGGCAAAGACCATAAGGAGGCTAGGTTCAGAGATTCATAGGCGGTGCCTTCCTCGAGCGCGCCATCGCCAAAAAAAGCCACGCTGATGGCGGTGCCGGCGGCGCGTTTCAGGGCGTACCCGGCACCCACCGCAAGACCGATGCCACCGCCCACCACCGCCGAGGTCGACAGGAAACCCTGATCCCGCGAAGTCAAATGGAGGGTGCCACCGCGCCCGCCGTTAAAGCCGTCAGCCCGGCCCAGTATTTCGGCGAGGGTCGGGCCCGGATCGGCGCCGCGCCCGATAATATGACCATGATTTCTGTGGGTGGTCAGGATTAGATCATCGGTACCCAGAGCCTCAATAACTGCCGCGCCGGTAGCCTCTTGCCCGATATAAAGGTGATAGTGGCCAAAAAAATGATCTTCGGCGGTGGCGGCAACCGTTTCCTCGAAGCGCCGCATCATCAGCATACGCTCTAGCAAATCTTTGTTTTGCCGATCGGAAAGCTGGTATTCCACAGCCATCCCTCCCCGTTGGTTCAAAAAACTATAAACGGCTGACCCCAACCTGTCGAATACTTAAGGTGATTTTGCGCCATGACCTGGAAGCAGACATCAATGCGGCAAAAATTTGGGGAATAGGCGAACTTGTGTCCCTTACGGCATACCGTAGCCGAGGAAGAAGTCCGGTGGCGGCGGGCCCCATTGACCGCCCAGGTCATCCTGGGAATTGGTCACCTTGTTGCCGGGCACCTGGTTGTTGAACATCGCATTGTCGGTGTTGTGCTCGTGCACCCGCTTGTAAGGGTCGAACCAGTAATCGAACACCTGATCGCCAAGAGAATGACGGCCGACGCCCCAAACATGTTCGTATTCGTCCACCGATTTCAGATACTCGTGGCCGGTCATTACATCATCGATGTCGGCAACTTCGAAGGCCACATGGTTTAGCCCGGACACCTCGCCCTTCATGGCAAACAGCACATGGTGATCCACATAGTCTTCGCCTTTGTCGAGCCGGTTGAACGATGCCATTAACTCGCCGGTTTCCTGATCATGGACATCGTCAGAGCAGGTCAGGCCCAGATTTCCCCGGTACCATGCCAGCGTCGCCTCCACATCGGTGGTCGCCAGCACCGCGTGCGCCATGCGTTTGACCGTCGCCGGGCCGTGCGCCAGGCGGGTCGCCTCGTTGGTGCGGCGCAAAGGCTCTTCGCCCCAATTGACCATGTTGCGGCGTACAGGCATTGGTTCCACCTGTTCGATGCCGTGCACGACCTCGATGGTGAAGCCGTTGACGTCTTCGTCCAGTAGCACGCGGTTGCCGCCGCCTGGGGCGTCGATTTCTTGCACCTCCGAGGCGCAGTCCAACTCGGCAAAGCCGACCAAGTCTTCGGCGCTGGCCGCCAGATACGCCCAGCCGGGCACGCTCGCCTCGCCCAGCTCGGTGATATGAATATAGGGATTGCTGTCGGTGCCGCGCATATAGAGCTTGGTGTCGGTGCGCAGCACCTTCTCCAGGCCGAAATGGCTCAAAAAGGTTTCCTGCACGTCCAGATCGGGCGCGGTCAGGCGTATATACACTATTCCAGCGACGTTAGGCATTGATCAAACTCCCCATATAGCGACCGGATTTACACCGATCATGGCTTACGGTATCAGCAATGTCGAGCCCGTGGTTTTGCGCGCCGCAGCGTCCCGGTGGGCCTTGGCGGCCTCGCGCAAGGGATAGGTCTGGCCGGCGTGAACCTTGATCGCGCCCGATTTCATCATGCGGAACAAATGCCGGGCGGCGGCATTGCGCACATCGGGGCTGGTCATATAATTATTGCCGGCAGCACGCGTGAAATAGGCCGATTTCTTGTTGCCCTCGAGGGCCAGATCGAACAAGGGCGGAGTGCCCGACGCACTGCCGAAATTGACGACCAGGCCGCGCCTGCGCACGCTATCCATGGACGAGCGCCACAAATCCTTGCCGATGGAATCATAAACCACATCGACGCCGGCGCCCTTAGTGATGCGCATCACAGCGTCGGTCAGGTCCTGGTTTTTTTTGACCACGATCGGATGCTTGCAGCCATGGCGCTTGGCAATAAGAGCTTTTTCCGGGGTGGAGACGGTACCGATGACGGTAGCGCCCACTGCCTTCGCCCATTGGCAGGCGATCAGCCCGACGCCGCCGGCGGCGGCATGAAAGACAATGGTCTCGCCCTTTTTTAATTTATGAACTTCGTTGAACAGGAATTGCACCGTGGTGCCCTTGAGCAAGGATGCGGCGGCGGTTTGCTCGTCCACATGGGAAGGCAGCTTGATCAGCCCCGCCGCCGGGATCAGCCGCGCCTCGGCGTATGAGCCCATGGGCCCGCCGGCATAACAGACCCGGTCGCCGGCTTTGAGGCCCTTGACGCCGCGCCCCACCGCCTCGATCACGCCGGCGCCCTCGCCGCCGATGCCCGACGGCAGGCTAGGCAGCGGATAAAGACCGCTCCGGAAATAGGTTTCCACCATATTGAAGCCGATGGCGGTGTGGCGCAGCAGCACCTCGCCGCGCTCGGGTTTGCCAAGCTCCACTTCCTCCCATTTCATAACCGATGGTGCGCCGGTCTTATAGATTTTAAACGCATGGGTTTTCATGGTGAACGTCCTCCCAGAGTTATTTGAAATCTTGCCGCAATCATAGAGTGACATTCGGTGTTTTCAATGGGCGAGGTCAGGCATTATGAATAATGCCCCTAATATTCCAACAGAGTGATTTCCATGTCTGAGCGTCCGAACTTCCTCTATATCATTACCGACCAGCAGCGGGCCGATCACGTCGGCAGCTATGGCAACAAGATTGTGCAAACGCCGAATATCGACGCCATCGCCGGGCGCGGGCTCAGCTTCGATAAATTCTATGTCGCCTCTCCGCTATGCATGACCAACCGGGCGACCCTGGCCACTGGGCGCATGCCCACCAATACCGGCGTTATGACCAACGGCCATCCGCTACCCCTGGAAGCCAACACATTTATCGAGGCCTTGCGCGGCGACGGCTATAAGACGGCGCTTCTCGGCAAAAGCCATCTGCAGAACATGCTGGCCTTGGAAATCGAGGATTTTAACTATCCACCGAAGCAGGGGGGCAGGCCGCTGGCCGAAGGCTTGGGGGATTCCTGGCTGATCCCCCGCTCCGGAACCGCGTACGAGGCCGAGCGCAACGATCTATGGTTTGCCAACCCGGACAGGGAAATCAAAACCCCATATTATGGGTTCGAAACCGTGCGCTTCGCCAATGCCCATGGCGACCGCGTCGCCGGCCATTACACGGCCTGGCTGCGGGACCGGCATCCAGACCCGGACAGCCTCAAGGGCCCCGACAACGCCTTGCCAGCGGACGGCGAGCCGGTGCCGCTATCGTGGCGCACAAAAGTCCCGGAAGAGCTTTGGTCAACCAGCTATGTGGAGGAGATCACCACCCAATACCTGGATGACCACGCCGCATCGGACACCGATCAGCCGTTTTTCATCCATTGCTCGTTCCCCGATCCGCACCACCCATTTTCGCCGCCGGGAAAATATTGGGACATGTACGATGCCGCCGATATCCCGCTCCCCAATTCGTTCAATGCCAACCATGTGGATCCGCCGCCTTTCAACGACATCCTCCGCCAGGAGTTCATGAACGATGAACGCAACCTCCGGGTCGCCGCCTATATGGCCAGCGAAGAGGAAGTGCGCACTTCGATCGCACGAACCTATGGCATGATCAGTTTTGTCGATGACGCGGTGGGGCGCATCCTAGCCAAGTTGGAGGCGTTGGGCCTCGCCGAAAATACGGTGGTCATCTTCAATTCCGACCATGGCGATGTCATGGGTGATCACGGCATCATGCTGAAACATTGCTACCATTATGAGGGGTTGATCCGAGTGCCGTTCATCTGGGCCGACCCGGACGCGAATGACAATGGCGCGCGCACCGATCTTCTCTCCGGCACCCTCGATATCGGGCGCACCATCTTGAGCCGCGCCGGGCTGCAACCCTATCACGGCATGCAGGGCTTCGATGTGGTGGCCGCGGCCCGAAGCGGCGAAGACCTGCCGCGCCTCGGCATGGTCCTGGAAGAGGACGAATTGCCCTATAATGGCAACTGTCCCCAATTTACCCGCACCCGCAGCTTTGTTACCGGGCGCTGGCGCCTCACCTATTGGCTCGAAGACCAGTTCGGCGAGTTGTATGACCGAAACGAAGACCCGGAAGAAATCAACAATCTGTGGAACAATCCGGCGGCGGCGGGCGACAAGGCGGAGATATTGGAAATGATGATGCGCGAACGCATTGCCCTCGAAGACATGTCGCCCCGCGCCATCTACTGCGCCTGACGGAGAACAATCGGATTAAAGGGGGATTTGATGTTTGCCATGGACGAGAGGGAAAGGCGCATCGCCGCCTATGCAGCCGCACGGGAACGCTACAACATCACCACCGAGCTGATCAACGAAGCCCAGCGGCGCGTCAGCGCGGTGAGCTGGGACTACATCGCCGGCGCTACCGAATCGGAAACATCGCTAAAACGCAACCGGATGGGCATCGATAGTCTGGCGTTGCGCCCCCGGGTGATGCGTAACGTCGCGGGTACCGACGCCAGCACCGAATTCCTTGGCCGCCGCCAGCGCCTTCCGGTGATGCTGGCCCCGGTGGGCGGGCTGCACACATTTTCGGATGGCGGCGGCGCCCTGCCGGCCCGCGCGGCGCGCGAATTCGGCGTCGATTTCATGCAATCCAGCGTTACCGAGCCGGACATGGACGTGGTCAGCGCCGCCGCCGGCGATCATTGGCTGTTCCAGCTCTATGTGTTCGGCGATCTGGGCTGGATCGAGGACTATTTGCGATCCGCCATTGATCTCGGCGTCAAAGGGTTCTGCATCACCGTCGACAGCGATCATTACAGCCGCCGCGAGCGCAATCTGATCCGCCACGTGGATGCCCGCGCGAGCAATTCCAGAGGCCGGGGCGATCCCAAATGGCGCCAGGAATTTGACTGGGCCGTGTTCGATAAAATCCGCGCCCTATCCGACATCCCGATGATGCTGAAGGGCATCATGCGCCCCGAAGACGCAGCGCTGTGCGCCGAACACGGCGTCGATGTGGTCTATATCTCCAACCATGGGGGGCGCCAGCTTGACCACGGCCAGGGCACCATCGACGTGTTGCCCGAAATCGTCGATGCAGTGGCCGGGCGCGCCAAGATCGTCATCGATGGCGGCTTCCTGCGCGGCACCGATGTGTTGAAGGCAATCATCCTCGGCGCCGACATGGTGGCGCTAGGCAAGTTGCAGGCCATGGCCGTCGGCGCCGCCGGCGAGGCCGGCGTCCACCGTATGCTGGAAATCCTGGAAGACGAAATTACCATCGATATGAAGCTGATGGGCGTCAACACACTGGCCGAACTTGACGTCAGCTATATCACCCAGGCCCAGCCCACCGAAGCGCCCTCCGTCTTCTCCACCTTCCCGCTGCTCAAATATTGGGGGATGAAGGGGAAAGAGGAATTATGAGGGGTAAAGTCTAAACCCGCGCGGGCTGGGGATGGCAGGGTCGGCCAGCCCACGCCCCTATGGGGCGCTCCCTACGGCGGCAGAGCCGGTTTCAGCGCAAAAAATTTGGTGCGGGCGGCCGGACTTGAAGTTTGGATGGGATAGGCCGCAAGGCCGAGGGATTTTAAGATGCTTTGATACTGAATTATATTAGCAAATTATCTGAATTGTGTACTCGGAATACTAATGACAGAATTTAGGTATGTGAATTTGATATTGGGTTCGAATTACTCCGGTAGGAGCAAATAGTCTCGCAGAAATCTGTTAATCCATTCACCAAAATGCCAATTGCAATTTGCATCTACTAGCGATCAATAATTTTTGGGGCTGACCCAGATAACATGATTTTGGGGTTATCATGGGACCTATGCGCAAGAGCCGCCTTAGCCACTATAAACAAGATCGCCTGATAGAGCATTTTGTTTCTGGATCCACTGCTTTAACAGCGGCCAGTCTCTGTG